>DYOF01000187.1 GCA_020720665.1 Acetofilamentum sp.
CCTAAAACCGTCCTGAAAGGCGGTTACGTGGGCAGGAAAGGCGGAAGCTCTTTTGCAAGCCTTTGGTTTGAGCGTTGGCTCGTGTGGGATTGCAAATGTGCTTGCGACTGAGGGTTGGGTCAGTTTAAGATTATCCATAAGTGAGACAATTTAATATCACTTATCTTTCTGTGTGCTATAGATTCTAGAAAACAGTAATCAATATTTGAATTTAATTCGGACAAAGTTTCATCATACTTCCAAGACTTGTTCGTGTTTGCTAAATCTGTTATCCAATTATTGATTTCTGCTAACCAATAACTTGGTTTTTCTTTTTCGACAAAACCAATTAAACCACAATAATTTAATCCTTTTCCATGCTTTTCTATTTTATATCTTTCAATGCCTCCGTTGTTAGATGTTCCGAAAACATATTCTTTTTCTCTTGCTTTGTCAGGAGCCGGTAAACGTTTACATTCGACAGAAAACAGCGATGTATTTGAAATACCTTGTTCATTAGGATAAAAATAAAAGTCTGAAAAACCTTTGCTAAGATTATAAATATCTCGATACTGACTACTAATGTTAAAAGGATAATCTTGCTTTCTTATTAATATTTGTGCTTGTTCGATATAAATTTGAGTTAAATCGTCTTCGTTTAGATTTTTCTTTTTGTGATGACCTGATGCAATATAAGTTTTGAAATGTGGGACATTCTGTTTCATTGATTCAATAATCAGTGAAATCAAATTAGTGTTCAAAATACTAATTTTCGGCTGTTCGTTATTCGATAAATTTTCCTCTGCTATCATTCTCCTGTAATATTTGTAAAGTCAGAGAAACATTTATCCGCATCACGATAAGCAATTAAAGATAGCCAATATCTGTATTGATTCGGTTTGACAAAAACAATAGTATCTTTGTGTGGATATAATTTTATTATTCTGTTTACAGATAAGTGTACAGAAATTTGATTGTTTGTAAGTCCGTCAATGTTTAATTCAGATAAATCTTTACTAAATTTCGGCTCTATATTTTCGCTGTCATACTTGAATACAGTTGCTATTAATGAATTTTCAAGTTGAACAACATCACTTAATCTAAATTTACGTTTGTTATCTTCATAGATGGTATTTAAGGCTTTGGAAAATTCTATTCCGTAATTTGATATAACCGACGTTATTTTATTTTGCCGTATTTGCTGTAATGCTTTGGATTTTTCTCCGTGAATAAAGAAGTCTTGCTGAAATTTTAAACAATCACTTATTACGTTTAAGTCAAATTTTGAGAAAGTAAAATCACCTTTAATAAATGGAATATTTTTAATATCTTTTAATAGAAAAGTATTATTTCTATTAATGAGAGTTTCAGAACTTGTAGCAAGGAAATAAAATTTATAAAAATTGTAATTTTCTTCAAATGAACTAAAAATGCTTTTTAATAGAATTGTATCGTTGTTTAAAGATTTGATAGAAATTAATCTTCTTTTGAATGAGAATGACTTTTCATTCAAAAAAACAGGAAACCTATTCTCTCCAATATTTTCCCAAATTATCAAATTCGGAGCTAAAAAAGATTCTTTTGTAGGGATTTTAGAAAATTGGGTTGATTTACTCATTTCTGTCAGTAAATCATAACCAATTTCATTTTCATCTATAGCTTCTGTAGGCAAAAAAGGAATTTCATAAATATGTTCAGGAGTTAAGTTTTTCTTACTTCCTATTTCAAAACCTTCCTCAATAATACTATTATTTTCAATCAAAAAATCTTTCAAAATTGTTAGCCCTTGTGCTTTTTCAACAAGATTTTTTATTCTTCCACCTCCAAGCAAGTTATTTTTCCAAATAAACTCATTATTGATAGCTGTTTGTCTGTTTACAAAATGCAAATCATAATCATCTATTTCAAAAACAATTCTTTCTTTAGTTGCTCTTGTTCGTCTAAATGTTAAGTGTAAGATATTTCTGCTAAAATCAGGTTTTTCATTTTTAATGAATATTGCTGCCGAAGCTACATCAACTCCATTATCCCATAGGGATTTATTCCTTGCTAAAGCAGTAAAATCTAAAACTTGAATCGCATTATAGTTTGAGAACAAGACTTTTTTGTAGTCATTAGAAGTGCTATTGTATAATAAGCCCGATGATTTAATAATTAAACAAACCAATCCATTATCTTTTAGAAAACGGAATGATTCCGAAAGGAATTTTAACGCAATTTGTCCTTGTGGTATCTTTACTTTTTTGTTTTCTAATTCCCACACATTAGAGTAATTTGAAATTGCTCCTCTTACAAATGGCGGATTGCCAATTACCAAATCAAATTTTTTGTTTTCTATGGATTTACACTCAAAAAAATCTGAATTAATTAAATTTTCTTCTGTTAAATCATCAAACCTTAACTCATTAAGAATTTTTACAGGATTTAATTCATTACATAACGCTAAACTTAAACTAAAGGAGGCTAATCTTACAGCCTGTTCTTCTTTATCTACTCCGTATATATTTTTTAATATTGACTTTAAATTGTTAATATTAGGAGTAGCCATATTGTTTTGAAGTCTCCAAATCTGAACCAACCGT
>DYOF01000053.1 GCA_020720665.1 Acetofilamentum sp.
GCTTTGTTTTTTTTATTACTTGAAATAATTTTTATTCGCTATGTATTTAATAAAAGATAATAATAACTTTTAATTTTGTAATTTTGTGTTATCTTTAAACTCTATTTAACAAACACTTCTTAAGATATTCACCGAAAGTTGACTACAATTTAACAAATTGAGGTTCTGCTATAATAAAAAACGCATGATAAATAATATCATTAATTTCAGTATTAAAAATAAACTAATCATTATTTTATTTGTTCTTTCCCTATCTGCATTCGGTATATATTCAGTTTTAAATATCCCCGTAGGTGCCGTACCCGATATTACAAATAATCAAGTTCAAGTTATTACAACATCTGAAAACTTATCAACACAAGACATTGAGCAGTTTATCACCTATCCGATTGAACTTGAAATGGCAAATTTGCCGGGTGTAAAGGAAATAAGATCTATCTCAAAATTCGGATTATCTGTTGTTACAATTGTATTTGAAGATGAACTCGGCACATATCTTCCGAGACAACTTATTGCCGAGAAAATTAAATCGGCATCTGAAAATATTCCTATGGGATTCGGCACACCGCAAATGGGACCCATTACAACCGGGCTTGGAGAAATCTATCAATATATTTTAGATACAAAACCGGGTTATGAAAATTCCTATTCAACAATGGAATTAAGAACAATTCAAGATTGGATAGTTAAAAGACAGTTATCCGGAATTAAAGGAGTTGTTGAAGTAAATACATGGGGCGGTTTTTTAAAACAATATGAAATAGCAATAAATACCGAAACACTAAACACAATAGGAATTTCTATGACTGAGGTATTTGATGCCGTAGAAAAAAATAACAGTATTGCCGGAGGAGCATATATTGAGAAAGAAAACATGAGCTATTTTATACGAGGTGAAGGTTTATTGAAATCAACAGATGAAATCAACTCAATTGTCGTAAAAAACATAAACGGAGTACCGATATTAATTAAAGATATAGCAGAAGTTCGTATTGGATTTGCAAACAGGTTCGGAAGCATCACAGCGAACGGTCAGGGTGAAAAAGTTATGGGGCAAATTATGATGCTCAAAGACGGAAACTCAAAAGAAGTAATAAAAGAAGTAAAAAAAAGAGTAGCAGAATTACAAAAAACCTTACCAGAAGGTGTATTTATTAATCCGATAATTGAAAGAAGTGAACTTATTTCGAAAACAACCTTTACCGTTTCTGAAAACTTAATACTCGGATTTATTATCGTGCTTATTGTCGTTTTATTACTTTTAGGGAATTTACGTTCAGGTTTGGTTATTGCATCTTTAATTCCTTTATCCTTATTTTTCACCCTATCAATGATGTATATTTTCGGAATTGATGCAAATTTAATGAGTTTAGGTGCAATTGATTTCGGAATTATTATTGACGGTGCTGTTATAATTGTAGAATTTATTGTTATAAAACTGACTGCCGAAAAATTAAACTTTCAAAACTTAAAAGGCGACGAAAAACAAACAGCCAAAGACCAAATTACATACAAGGGAACTTCAAAAATGATGAATTCGGCTATATTCGGACAAATTATAATTCTGATTGTTTTTATTCCGATTTTATCACTCACCGGGGTAGAAGGAAAAATGTTTCGTCCGATGGCTTTAGCTTTCAGCTTTGCTCTTATAGGGGCTATAATACTTTGTTTCACTTGGCTACCCGTAGCTGCTGCTCTTTTTTTGAAACCTGAAAATTATTCAAAAAATAATATTTCCAATCGAATAATGACCCTGTTATATAAGAGTTATGCTCCGATTTTTAACTGGTCATACAACCACAAAAAAATAGTTCTGGGAATTGCCCTTTTTTCACTTATAGTTACAGGATTTTTATTTACTAAAATGGGAGGCGAATTTGTACCTACGCTTGACGAGGGAGATTTCGTTATCCAACCGGTAATTAAAACCGGAACTTCTCTTTCTAAAACAGTTGAAACGACTACAAAAATGGAAAAAATATTGATTGATAATTTTCCTGAAATTGATCAAATCGTCAGTCGTATTGGTGCAGCCGAAGTACCCACTGATCCTATGTCTATGGAAGAAGTTGACGTTATAATAAAACTAAAACCAAAAAGTGAATGGGTAACAGCAGATTCAAAAGAAGTATTAGCTGATAAATTTAAAGAAGCACTTTCAGTTTTACCCGGTATTGATTTTGAATTTACCCAACCGATTGAAATGCGATTTAATGAACTCATAACCGGCGTTAGAGCAGACGTAGCAATAAAAATATTTGGCGAAGATATTGATTTGCTTAGTAAAAAAGCCAACGAAGTTAAAAATTTAATAGCGAATGTTAACGGTGCCGCAGATATAATTGTTGAAAAAACAGACGGCTTACCACAAATGAGTGTAAAATATAAACGTGATAAAATTGCTCAATACGGTTTAAATATTGAAGATGTAAACAGATATCTATCAATGGGTTTCGGCGGCGAAATTATCGGAAGCATATTTGAAGGTGAAAAACGTTTTGATATTGCCATTCGCCTGCAAAAAGATTTCAGAAAAAATATTGATGATATTAAAAATATGTACATCAGCCTCCCCAACGGAAAACAAACCCGATTACATGAATTGGCTGATATTAATTTTACAACCGGTCCTGCAAAAATTTCCAGAGATAATACTCACCGCCGCGTTGTTGTAAGTATAAATGTAAGAAACAGGGACTTAGAATCAGTTGTAAATGATGTTAAAACGATATTAAATACAAATCTTCATTTACCACCGGGATATTATATAGAATACGGCGGACAATTTGAAAATTTAAAAAATGCTTCATATCGTTTATCAATTGCCGTACCGGTTGCATTATTGCTTATTTTAATTTTACTTCATTTTGCATTCAAATCTTTGAAAGAAGCGTTAATGGTTTTTTCTGCAATACCTCTTGCAGCAGTCGGCGGGGTTACATTTTTAATGATTCGCGGAATGCCTTTTAGTATTTCCGCAGGTGTCGGTTTTATAGCATTATTCGGTATCGCAGTTTTAAACGGAATTGTTTTAATTGAATATTTAACAGAACTTAAAGATGAGGGAATAACAGATATGAGAGAACGTGTATTTAAAGCAACTAAAGAACGTTTACGTCCTGTAATGCTTACAGCAAGTGCTGCTGCTCTGGGTTTTTTACCCATGGCAATCTCAACTTCATCCGGTGCTGAAGTACAACGTCCGCTTGCTACCGTAGTTATAGGCGGTTTGGTCAGTTCAACGTTATTAACTATGATAGCATTACCCTTATTATTTTCAATTTTTGACCCGATTAAAGGTATTCGACTTAAACCGTTCGGTTTCAAAAAACATATTATGATAATTCTGCTATTGATTACATTACCTGTTGCCCTTAATTCTCAAAACCGTGAAATTACATCTCAAGAAGCTTTAAATATTGCATTTCAAAATAATCATGAATTAAGAGCCTCTGAATTAAATGTAAAACATGAAACAGCATTAATAAAAAGTGCATTCTCATTTGATAAAACAAATTTATTTTACGGTTATGATAAAAATAATGTTGCCGCTAACGGTTATCCGTTAAATATTATAGGTGTTGAACAAAGTTTTAGTTTACCTAATGTTTATTTTGCTAATTATAAGATGAATAAAATTAGTGTTTCGATTGCAGAATCAGAAAAAGAAATACTTAAAAGGCAACTCTCAAAAAATGTATCAAAAACGTATTTTCATATTTTATACTTATTAAACAAACAAAAAGAGTTAGAATTTGTTGACAGTTTATATAAAAAATATTCGACTCTGGCTGAATTAAAATATAAAGAAGGTGAAACAAACTACTTAACGTTTTTAAATGCAAAAGCTAAACATAACTCAATTAATATCAGAAATAAACAATTAAATCAGGAAATAAAAACTGCATACCTTGAATTTAATTCCTTACTTCAATCGGACAGTTCATATATCATTAAAACGGAACCGCTTGACACATTATCAATTGACACTCTGTTAATGTCTGATAATCCCGTATATACGATGTATGAAGAGTATTTAAGATATACCAATACGAAATTGAAAGTTGAAAAAAATTCTCTTCTACCCGATATAAGCTGTAGTTTCTTTAACGGTACAAATAATTATCCGGAAGCACAAAATTACATCGGTTATCAAGTAAGTTTAAGTGTTCCTTTATTATTCGGAGAAAAAAAATCAAAAATAAATGCTGTAAAAATTAAACAACAATTTTATGAAAACTTAAATACCGATTTTAAATACAAAAACGCACAAAATTTAACATCTTTATTATCTCAATCAGAAACATATAAGCAAACTATAAAATCTTATTACGAAACTGAAACAGATTTGGCAAATTATATCATAGAATTTGCAAAAAAAAGTTATACCGAAGGGGAAATTGATTTTTTAAATTTTTCACAAAGTATCGAAAATGCAACCGAAATAAAACTAAATTTACTCAAAGCCATTGCCGATTATAATTCCGTTGTCTTAGAAATAAATTATATAACTCAATAATATGACAAAAAAATATAACATTATAAGTTTAATTATACTTTTAATATTCAGCACATTAATTCAGTATTCATGTAAAAATAATTCAGAAAATACAGATTCTGAGAAAACGGATACTGTTGATACCAAAAATAATGAAATTGTAATTACAAAAGAACAATTTAAAACTTCCGGCATGAAACTCGGAACAACAGTCCCGCACTCATTTGAAAATAAAATTAATGTAACCGGATTAATTACGGTTTCACCGCAAGGTAAAGCAATTATTAATACGCCCATTGCAGGTTACATAAAATTTAATCCCGTTACAACCGGACAATATGTAAAAAAAGGACAGGTGTTATTAACTATTGAAAGTAATGAAATAATACAACTTCAACAAGAATATGCCGAAAATATTAACCTGCTAACAGCCTTAGAAACAGACTATAACAGACAAAAAAAATTATTCGAAGAAAAAATTACTTCTGAAAAAGATTTTATTACTGTTGAAAGTAATTATAAAAGCCTGAAAGCCAAATGCTCCGGATTATATGCCCGTTTAAAGTTTATTAACATTGACCCGAATGAAACTGAAAATGGCACAATCAATTCCAAAATTGCTTTATTTTCTCCAATAAACGGCTATATCACGGTTCAAAACAGTATTTTAGGTCAATTTGCCGAACCTCAATCAAATCTTATTGAAATTATTGACATTAATAAACTGTATTTAAAGCTGTTTGTTTTTGAGAAAGATATAAATGCATTAAATTCAGGAAACACCGTTGAATTTTATATACCCGGTAAAATTAGCAGTAAATTTAAAGCAAAGCTAATAACAGTAGGTAAATCTGTTAATCCTGAAACAAAAACAATCGAATGTATTGCTCAACTTGAAACAAAAGATATACATCTTTTTGCAGAAGGTACATATACAGAAGCATCAATTATTACAGAAAAAAAACAAGCAAATGCAATACCCAATAATGCACTGATAAAATCAGAAGAAAATGATTTTGTTTTAGTTAAAACAGAAGAAAATGAAACAGAATATAAATTTTTGAAACAAAAAGTTGACCTCGGAATCAAGTCAGAAGATTTTTCTGAAATTATTACAAACATCAATCAAGAAATTTTAACCGAAGGGGCATATAATATAAACTTTTAATAAAAAAGTCGGCAATTTCCGACTTTTTTTCGAACTATATTTTCTAATTATATATTAAACAGAAGACCCGAAAGAATAAGTACCGGTTACATGAACCGTATAATCAGAATTTACAATGGTATAATTCCAAGTAATTGTATTATAATCATTTGATATTTCGCCGGTTCCTTCAAATATTTGTTCGCCGATGGTTTGAGACGGTATTTCAATTGATAAATCTTTGAATACAACTCCTGTAACAGTTTCTCCCGATTTATGAAAATTTGTAATCGTTATTTCATTCTGACCGTCTGTTTTTGCAGAAATTAAAGAACTAAATCCGGTTACAGAAAATTCTCCGTCTTCCGTCAAATCTCCGTTCCAGGTTCCTGAAATTTCTGAAATGATTTCTTGTTCGCTTGCAGGCGTAAGAGGTTCATCTATACATGCCGAAAACAGAACTAACAATATGATAATCAGATAATTAAATTTAAAAAGTTTCATTGCGTTTGATTTTAGATTTATAAAATTAAATTCAAAATTAATGCCGGATATTAGAATTAAAAATCAATAATTTTAATTAATTCAACTTCATACACAATTGTTGAACGAGACGGAATACGATCCATATCACCGATTAACCCGTGTGCCAAATGCGGCGGCAAAATAAAATGAGCCTTCTCTCCCGTTCGCATCATTAAAAGGCCTTTTTCTAATCCGGTTTCTTTTCCCGATTGGCCTATTTTAATTTGTGCAGGTATTTTTGAACCGGTTTTATAACATACTGTCCCGTCCAAGAGTTCCGATTGATAAAAATATTGAACAATATCGCCGGTTTTAGTTTTTGTTCCCTTTGTTTTTTCATAAATTTGATACCATAAACCCGATTCATCATAATTCATTTTCCATGCTCTTCGCTTTATATAACTCTCTATCTGCTCCTTATCTCTCTCAAGCAAAAATTTATTTGCCTGAACTATAGTATCTTCAATCTGAATGTCGCTGTTAAAAAGGGGTTGTCGGGTTGTATCAACTGAATTACAAGAAATTATTAACATTATAAAAAATGTAAATACAAAAATTCGTGCATTAAAACTGTAAAACTTTAAAATACTCATAATTAAACAACTAAATTCAAATTTTCTTAAAAAAACTGTTTACGGATTCTGTTAAATAATTTTCGGCAGCAGAAATGTCTTTGAAAATTTTTCCTCCGGCTGCATTTTTATGCCCTCCGCCGTTAAAATATTTTCGAGCAAGCAAATTAACATCGGTTTCTCCTTTTGAACGTAATGACAACTTCACAAAACCATTATTTTCAATAGCTATCACCGAAGTATGAATATCAGAAACTGATAAAGGCATATTAACAATTCCTTCCTGATCTCCTTCTTTAAAGTTAAATTCTTTCATTTCTTCTTTTGTGAATATTATATACGAAAAATTATGTTCTTTAATAAGTTTCATTTTCCGATACAATAAATAACCCACAAGTTTTAAACGTTCAACAGAAAAATTATTATATACTTTATTATAAATTTCTTCTTTTTCAATATTATAAGTTAATAATTCACTTACAATTTTAAATGTTTCCGAACGTGAGGAGTTTACAGAAAAATTTAAAGTATCCGTCATTATACCGGTATATAAACATACGGCTGTGTTTTTATTCATTCCCTGCTTTATGCCGGATTCGGAAATAAAATCAAACACCATTTCCGATGCAGAACTATAATCGGTATCTGAAAAAATAAACTCTGCATTTACATCAGGATTCGGATGATGATCGATTAAAATCTTTATTGCCTTTGTTTCAATTAACGACATTTTTAATGCTTCAACACGTTCAGGATGATTAAAATCAATACAAAAAATTATTTCGGCATCAGCTATTAATTGCCCGGTTTTTAAAGCATTCATTTTGTGTATAAAAATTTGTTCAGCACCCGGTAACCACATTAAAAAAACAGCCGGTGCATCAGGCATAATCACAGAAACATCATGCCCTAATGTTTTCAAACAATGATACAATCCGAGAGAGCCGCCTATGGCATCTCCGTCCGGATTGTGATGACCGATAATGACAATTCTTTTTTTTTCTTGAAACAGATTATTTATTATTTTTTTATTTTCAATCGTATAATTTTTCAAAACAGCAGTATTTAAAACATCCAAATATAAATGATTTATTTGTTCGTTTAAAAATATTGCAGATTTATTTTACTTTTGTGAAAAACATATAAAAACTTTTAAAATGGGAAATATAACATTTACTATGGTAAAACCGACTGCAATGAGAAAAGGATTTGCAACAAAAATATTAGCAAAAATTACTGATGCAGGTTTTAAAATTCAGGCATTAAAAATGATGCAATTAAGTAAAGTACAAGCTGAAAAATTCTATGAAGTTCATAAAGAAAGACCATTTTACGGAGAATTAACCGACTTTATGAGTTCAGGTCCTATAATTGCAGCAATATTAGAAAAAGAAAATGCAGTTGAAGAATACAGAAAACTCATCGGAGCCACAAATCCTGAAAATGCAGAAGAAGGAACAATCAGAAAAATGTATGCTACGAATATACAGGAAAATGCAGTTCACGGTTCAGACAGTGATGAGAATGCAGAAACTGAAGCGACTTTCTTTTTTCCTAAAAATGAACGATTTACAGATGACGGGAAATTAGTATAAATGCTAAAACTCAAATTGTGAACAGCCTAAACCTCACTGAAAACAATATATTATTAAAAAGAAAAGTTAAATAATTACAATATACCGGTTATCAGCTTATTCACCATGCAAATTGCTGATTTAAAAATAATAAAAATAATCATTATAAAAGGCTTGCATTTAATAAAATAAAAATTACTTTTGCAGGCTCAAAATTATTTACAAATTAATTAAAAATAAACAAATTATGGTGAATCAGTATGAAACCGTTTTCATTGTAACTCCCGTTTTATCTGACGATCAGGTAAAGGAAGCGGTCAACAAATTCAAGACTATTTTAACCCAAGGCGGTGCAGAAATAACACTTGAAGAAAACTGGGGATTGCGAAAACTCGCATATCCTATTAAGCACAAAACCACAGGTTTTTATAATTTAATCGAGTTTAAAGCCGAAGGTGCTCTTATTAACAAACTTGAGACAGAATTCAGACGCGATGAAAAAATTATTCGTTTCTTAACTTACAAAATGGATAAATATTCAGTTGCATATTCTGACAAAAAGAAAAAATTAAAAAAAGAAGAAACTAATTAAAAGGAGGACTTTAAAATGGCAGATAAAAATATAAGATACTTAGCACCCGTAGCGGTTGACACAAAAAAGGACAAATATTGCAGATTTTTAAAACATAAAATTAAATATGTTGATTATAAAGATGCAGAATTTTTGAAACAATTTTTAAATGAACAAGGTAAAATTTTACCTCGCAGATTAACAGGAACATCTTTAAAATATCAAAGAAAAGTTTCGAGTGCCGTTAAAAGAGCAAGACATCTTGCAATTTTGCCCTACGTAACCGATTTAATGAAATAAATTAAGTTAATAACCATTTAAAATTGTGAGATATGGAAATCATATTAAAAGAAGATATAAATAATTTAGGAGATAAAGACGATATTGTTGTTGTGAAAAACGGTTATGCCAACAACTTTTTAATCCCTAACGGATTAGCAATACCCGCAACGACCTCAGCAAAAAAAGTTTTAGCAGAGAATTTGAAACAAAGAGCACATAAAGAAGAAAAATTGCGCTCGGATGCTCAAAACATTGCTGAGCAATTACAAAATAAAGAACTTAAAGTTGGAGCAAAAACCAGTACTAAAGGAAAAATATTCGGTTCCGTAACCAATATTCAACTGGCTGATGCAATTAATAAAAAAGGATTTAATATAGACAGAAAAAAGATTTCGATTGTTCAAAAAGAAGTCAAAGAAATTGGTAAATATCAAGCAATCATCAAATTACATAAAGACGTTAAAGTTGAGCTGGAATTTGAAGTCGTTTCCGAATAACTACTAATTCTAATACAAAAAAATAAAAAAGACAATCGAAAGAGCTTGTCTTTTTTATTTTTGTAAAATGAGCACCAATTTCAAGCATATAAAATATATTTTTTTGTAAATTAGCACCTTTATTAAATAAAATAATCGTGGCTCAAAAAATTTTTAACATAAAATTAAAATACGGTTTTGCAGGTTTAATTTTAGGAATAGTTACCGGTATAATTCTTATAATTATAACTATCAATTATATAGGCTATTCTGTTTCTATAAACTCCATAATTCTCCTAAGCCGAGAGAGTCCGATATTTATAGTTTTATTTTTATCACCCGTTTTTATATTAACGTTCTTAGGATATCTGGCAGCAATTCCGTATCATAATTTAATACAAAAAAAGAATGAAACGAAACAAATTGTTCATGAACGCTTTGAAAAAATCTATAAATATGTTGAGATTATCAGAAAAGGAGACAAAATTGAACAAACAGAGTTTTTAGGTGAAGAAGACAAAATCGGGAACTCTATTTTAAACCTCCAAAATGAAATCCAAAAAAGTAAAGAAAATGTTGAAATAAGACAAATCGAAGATTTACACAGACAATGGACTGCTGAAGGATTGGCACTGTTTGGTGCAGTGCTTAGGGAGTATAATGAAAGCATAGAAATGCTTGCAAATAAAGTAGTTAGCGAATTAGTTAAATATATTGATGTCAAACAAGCGGGTTTTTATTATATTGATACCGATAAAAATAATGAAAAAATTATTAAAGAAATTGCAAATTTTGCATATGACAGAAAAAGACTATCCGACAATGTAATAAAACAAGGAGAAGGGCTAATCGGTGCATGTATTCAAGAGAAAAAAACAAACTATTTAAAATCGGTATCTGAAAACTATTTTAAAATAGAATCAGGCTTGGGGTCTGCTTATCCCAAAAGTGTCTTAATTGTTCCGATTATGACCCAAGAAGGCGTGATACACGGGGCTTTGGAACTGGCATCTTTTAAAGTATATGATGAATTTGAAGTGAAATTTATCGAACAAATTGCAGAAAGTATCGCAACAACTATTTCAACACTTAAAATTAATGCCGAAACAACAAGACTTCTTGAAGAGTCGAAATTACAAGCATTAGCGAAGACCGAACAAGAAGAAGAACTCAGAAAAACAATTTCTGATATGAGAAGGCTGCAAGAAAATGCAGATATTCAAAGTGTTGAGTTCAGGGCTTATCAAGATTCAACCAATAAATCGCTCATCAGAGCAGAATATTCTATTGACGGAAATTTATTATTTGCCAATAAAAAATTCATTGATTTATTCGGTTATAAATCGAATTCAGAAATTCATAACGAACCGATTACAAAATTTATTAATCCTGATGAGCCGAAATGGTTTCAGAACTTAATAATTGATATTCAAAACAATAAACATTTTGAAGGTTTATTGCAACACTTCACAAAAAACGGTAAGGATTTATGGATATATTCTTCTTACATCGGTTTAAAAAATGATAAAGGTATTTCTGAAAAGGTTCTTTTCCTTGGGTTTGATTCAACGGAACTTAAATTGCAAAGTGAAAATTTAAATTTAAAACTACGCACAATCAATCAATCTTTATTAAAGATTGAAATTAATCAGGAATTCAATATAATTGAGATTAATGATAATTTTATAAGTTTTTTAAACAAAAATAAAGAAGAATTTATTAATAAACATCTTAATGAAATTATACATCCGGACGATCAATTGAACTTTAAAACTATAATTGAAAACTCTATTAATTCCGGACAACAATTTATCGGAGAAATAAGTATAATTTCTCCCGAAAAAGAAAAATTATGGCTTTATTGTAATACGATTGTTATAAAAGATAAAAATAATAATATAAACTCAATTTTATTTTCGGCATTTGATTACACAGAAGCTCATAAATCATTTAATAAAATTACCGAATCTGAAAAAATTATCAATAAACAAGAAAAAGATATCGAAAACCTAAGAGAACGTACGGCAAAACGGATTGACAGGGTTAAAGATGAGGTTAAAGATTTATACATTGAAATTGAAACAGATAATATTTTCTATGAAAATATGCTGAAAAGTTTTCCCGATGCAGTTATCTCGATAAATAATGATAATCAATTAGAATACCTAAACGACCGTGCTATTCAAATTTTATCAATTAAAACACAAAATTACAAAGGCAAACCGTTAAATGATTTTATACCTGTCGACCCAAAAACAGACGGTATGTATTTAGGCACAGTTTTTAATTATGAAAACAAGGAATTACCGATTGGTTCAAAAAAGTCGGTTTTCATACTAGATAAAGAAGGAAAACCGGTTTATTATTCCATGACAATGACCGAATCCTTTGTAGGTCTGAGAAAACGTTTAAGCGTTTTTTTAAGTAACCGGTAAAAATCTAAAAACCTGAGTTCGATATAAAAACCTGAAAAATATTTGGCAGAAAAAATTGTTTGTATATTTAAAGTGTTAAAAATTAAATATTTAATGCAACAAACAATCCGTATTACAGTATCGGCAATATAGTTGAAATTTATTGCATATCGCACGATTTCTGCAAAGAATTTGATTAAACCCGGATTCCGCAATAGAAAAAAAGATTAATTTTATGGGATAAAATCCTAATGCACAGCGTTAGAAAAATAAGCATATGAAAATCGAGCTATCCTATACCGGTAAAGAGATTACGACATGGGGCGGAATGGTGTTTTTAAAACAAATGTTGGACAAAATTCGCTTTTGGGAACACATTCAATCCTGTCAAGAATTACCAACACAAGACTCCATTCTTTGGGATTATCCAATTGAATAAGCGCTAAAAATATCTAATGCGTAATGTGGGTTAAATGTAGGACAAGGTATTTATTTGGTAAAAGTAAATGACGGTAAAAATAGATACTTCAAAGAAGTGTTAATATATAACTAAAAGGAGAAGATATTCACTTTTGAAAATGAGTATTTGCTTAGCAAGAAAAAAGTTAAATTTTCATAAATCACTTTTTAATAAATATTTATATGATGTGTTCAAACTCCTGAAAATGATTGAAGAGTTACAAGTCTGACTACAAAATCAACTGTGGGAAATTGAAAAATTATAAAAATATGTTTTCAGTAAATAATTCGATTATTTGTTCTTTTTGTGTTTTTTTTTTTAATATTGTGAAGTTAAAAAAATTACAAATTAATTTATCAACAATGACAAATAAGTTTACATTACTGATTGCATTTTTACTGATTACTCTTTCAGTATCAGCTCAAAAGAATTTAGTTCAACTGATATCGGCAAGTGAAAATGAAACAATTCTTTCTTTTAAAATAAATTCATATGAATTTAAAGATGTAAAAACTCCTAACGGAATTGAAAAAATTATTATTTCAGATAATACCTCTGAAATTCTGAAAAAAGGGTTTCCCGACCTACCTAAGTTTTCCGAGTCGATAATTATCCCTGATACTGAAAATACAAAAATTGAGGTAATTTCATCTGATTTTTATGAACTGGAAGATATAAGTATTGCACCCTCAAAAGGCAATTTTACACGCGATATTGACCCTGCAACAATTCCGTATGAATACGGAACAGTTTACAAACAAGATGAATTTTTTCCTCAACAAAATGCAGAACTCGGAAGTCCCTATATTGTAAGAGATTACAGAGGACAAGCCGTTTATGTTCATCCGTTTACATACAATCCGGTAAAGAAAATATTGAGAGTGTACACCGAAATAAGGGTTAAAGTTACAACCCTCAAAGAAAAAGGAATAAATGAGTTCAACAGAAATAAAACATTTACATCAATTGACAAAGAGTTTAAACAAATTTATTCTTCACATTTTATAAATTTTAAAAATACGAAATACACTCCGGTTGAAGAAGAAGGCAATATGTTAGTTATTTGTTATGATGACTGGACTGATGAAATGCAAGCCTTAGTTGATTGGAAAAACAAAATCGGTCGCCCCGTCGAAATGGTTACTGTTACCGAAGCAGGAGGAAATGCAGCAGCAATTAAAACTTTCGTGCAAAATTATTACAACACAAACGGATTAACTTATTTGTTGCTTGTCGGCGATGCCGCACAAGTTCCTACGAACAGCGGAAGCGGTCTCGGCGGCGATTCTGATAATGCCTACGCATACATAACGGGCAATGACCATTATTTAGAATTTTTTGTAGGTAGGTTTTCTGCCGAAAATGCAGCACAGGTTACAACACAAGTGCAAAGAACAATCAGCTATGAAAACGGAAGCACTTTAGCTGACGGTTGGTTAAACAAAACAATGGGCGTAGCATCTTCTCAGGGAGACGGACAAGGAGATGACGACGAATCAGATTTTGTTCATTACAGAAACATGGCAACAGATTTGCTTGGGTTTACTTACGATTATTCATATGAAAACTTTGACGGCTCGCAAGGCGGGAATGATGCATCCGGTGATCCTACACCTACAATGGTAGCTAATGATATTAATAACGGTGTAGGCATTATTAATTATACGGGACACGGGTCAACAACTTCATGGGGAACTTCCGGTTTTTCCGTAACAGAAATTAACAACTTAACAAATGTAAATAAATTACCTTTTATTTTTGATGTTGCCTGCATAAATGGTGATTTTAACGGACAAACTTGTTTCGGAGAAGCTTGGTTAAGGGCTGAACATAACGGAGAACCTGCGGGAGCTGTTGCAATTTGTGCTTCAACAATTAATCAATCTTGGGCGCCTCCGATGGCAGCACAAGATGAAATGGTTGATTTGCTTGTCGGAACTTCTTTAAACGGAATTAAAAGAACATATACAGGAATTGTTGTAAACGGTATGTTTCAAATGAATGAAGAATATTCAGATTACAACATGACAGACACTTGGACAAGCTTTGGCGACCCTTCATTATATGTCAGAACAGACAATCCTTCTGATATGGTAATTTCACATAATAGTGTTGTAATTGTCGGTTCAAGTAACTTTGATGTTACTTGTGATTTCAATGGTGCTTTAGCCTGTATTTCATATAACAATCAAATAATAGGAACGGCAAATGTTTCCGGAGGCATTGCAAGCATTCCTGTTTCCGGTGTTACTCCGGGTGAAACATTAACGCTTGCTCTGACAGGGTTCAATAAAGTGAGTTATTTTGCAAGTTTGAATGTCATTTCTCCTTCCGGTCCGTACATGGTTGTTGAAACCTATAACAATACCGTTGACTACGGACAATCAATAAATTTAGATATTGCCTTAAAAAATGTAGGTTCAGACCCGGCAACCGGTGTTTCCGCTACCGTTTCAACTACCGACCCTAATGCAAGCATAAGTAATCCTTCCTTTACCTACGGAAATGTGGCTGCAAACGCAGTTACTTCTCCGAGTACCGGAGTATTTACTTTAACTGTTAATGATGATATTGTTGACCAATATATGGTTCCTGTAAATATTTCAATTACAGACGGAACAAATACCTGGGATTATACAAAAAATGTTAAAGTTAACGCCCCTGCAATTACTATCGGTGATGTATTTATTACAAATGACAACAATGCAG
>DYOF01000188.1 GCA_020720665.1 Acetofilamentum sp.
AAATTAAATCGGGTTGCACCACATTTTTATCGTCGAAATGCACATCCATTGGGGCTGTTTTTTCAAATTTGCCGCTTAATTTTTCGCTTATATCTTGCGCACTCAATCGTCCTATTTTTACAAACGAGATGTCAAGTTCGGCTGCATCGCGTTCCTTGGTCACAAGTAATTTCGACACAAAATTATTGTCGCCCTTGTGGCTGCTTCGTCCTCTTTCTCTACTGTATTTAAGCCCTTTACGTCCCTTTTTAATTTTTACTGTTTAATTCTCAGAATTTAAAATAATCTTTTAATGTTTTTATAAATTCTGTTTCTTCTGATAAATTTTCAATAAATATTAGTTTGGAATCGTTTTTTACAGCTATAATTGCCCAACCTTCATAATTGTCAATATAAGTTTTCATTTCAAAAATATATTCTATTGGATTGTTGTCTTGCGGAATTTTCACGTATGATTCTGATGGATTATATAAAACGAAAAAAGTACCTGAGAAACCGTTTTTTTTGAGTTTATCTATATTTGTTTTTACAAATTCATCCCAACCATCATTATCGGAAGCATCACCATAATTGAAATTATCAATTTGTACAAATATTATTGCAGAATAATAATTTGTTGCAGGTTTTCCGTTAACAAAAATATTTTCATTCGAATAAGCTACTATATTTTGTTTTTTTTTATTTAAAGGTATATATTTAAAAGTATTAGTTCCAGATTTTTTTAGTAAGTCGGCATCATAAGCAAAATTAATATAAGTTCCTTTATATTTGTAAACTAAATATTTCTCAGGAAAGGGAGAATTTTTAATCTCTTCATCTGTTCTAACTAAATAATAATAAGGATAAAGACAATTTTCTGCTTGACTTAGAATTAAAGCTAAACTGTCGCGGGTATTACATTTTTCAAAAACTATATATATTTTATCAGGATATTCTGATGATTGATTTTTTTTGTCAAGTTTGTCGAAAATAATATTTGCTGTTGGAGTAAATTCATTCTCTTTGAAGTATTTACATGCATCTTGAATTGTTTCAACTTTTTTTGCGGAAATAGTATCGAAATGTGCTTCAACTAAAGTTATTATCGGAGAATCTTTATATTTTTCAAGGAATTTTTCTTCGGTAAGTTTACTGGAGTATTTCAAATCGGTTCGATAAGCAGTTAACCACAATTGTTTTGCAAATTCATCATCAACATAACCAGATTTATCATTAAGTAATGAATTATATTTGTTATCGAAATAAATGCAATTGCAATCCAAAATATATTTTTTCACACTATCTTTTTGAGCCAATAATTTTTGTTCATCTACCCATTTCGCAACTTTTTCCTTTTCCTTTGGCGTATAACTATTGTAAATTTCAATGGCTTTATAAATTTTATAATATGCAGATTCAATGCTGTCTTCGTAATTTATACATTTAGAGTAAACAATTGAAAGTCCGTATAATGCAGCAGCACCGGAGGCTTCTTTACATTGACTGAAATTTTTTTGAGCCGAAGTATAACTGGGTAACGCCCCTTCGAGACTTGCAAAACCGTCTTTAAGACTCTGACTGTAAATATTCAGATTTAGAGAAATCAATAAACTGAAAATGAAAATTCTGATTGTTTTCATATTTTCCATAAAATTATATATTTATAATGATAATTGAATCCAGTCTAAAAACAATTTTCCGTACAATGCAAAGATAAAAAAAATATATTACTAAAATTAAAAAACATAAAAAAATTTCAAAAAAAAAACATCATAAATATTTGGATATTAACAATATAAATGCTTTTTTTGAGAAAAATATTTCAAATTTATGTTTAAAACCAATAATCAACCAGAATTGTTTAATTTGAAAGGCAATTGCTTGATAATGAGCAACAACGGCTTTTGATAAAGACACCGGAAAAAGCATTTTATAGTCGGGTCTAAAAAGCCATCCAAAACGAAGATGTAAATCTTAACTACCTTATTATCAGTGTTTTGCAAAACACGATTTACTTATCGCAACTGCCTATTAAACA
Organism: Acetofilamentum sp.; assembly: GCA_020720665.1. Taxonomy (GTDB): domain Bacteria; phylum Bacteroidota; class Bacteroidia; order Bacteroidales; family JAADGE01; genus JAADGE01. The sequence continues at coordinate 2,018 of DYOF01000188.1, forward strand.
ACGAGTTGTAAGTTACAAGGTATTTGTGCGACCTTTTTAGACCGGACTCATTTTTCAAATTTCGCATTTATACGAGCTTAAAAAAAGAGAGAGTTTTTAGACCGGACTCATAATTATTAATTATATGTGGTTTCACTTGCTTTTTCATCTGTTTATAATTTTTATAGTTTATCAATTTGGTCTTTGGTTAGTCCTGTAAATCTAATTATTTTATCAATTGGTTCATTTGCTAATTTCATTTCCTTTGCAATTTGCATACTTTTTTTTATTTCTGCTTTTTGCTCTGCCTTTTCTAAGTTCTGTTGTACTTGTTCCTGCCTGAGTTTATCTTGTTTTTCGTATGAAAGTTTATCCAAATACTTTTTTTCTTGACTTTCATAATGCTCTTTTTCCACGTCGTTAAAATACATTACTTCAAGTTGTTCCATTGCACTTTTAATATTTTCATCGTTTGCCAATTCTTTCGGCAAATTGTCTTTTGTATATTCATGTGCTTTATTTATAAAAGTTATCCAACGTTCAAGTGTCGAAT
>DYOF01000189.1 GCA_020720665.1 Acetofilamentum sp.
GAGGGAGTTTTGAGACCGGACTCTTACTTTCAATAACAATAATTTCAGACTATAAAGTCTGCGTAAAATGAGTTCTTAATTTTTCAGAAGAAAGAAAAAATCTAAATTTGAAATTCATATTAATTATTCTATTTTTGAAATGTAATTAACCGGCTATACCTTGAATAAAGTTAATTGTATCATAGGATTTATAATTTTGCATTTTTTAATCGGAAATGAAGATTTAAAATCCCAATCAAAATTTTCAGATGAATATCATTTTCGGGCACAATTTCAAAACGGCTTATTACTACCCGAATACGATTTTTTTTATGTTTTAACCGAAAAAACGATAAAAGGTGTTGAACTTAATATTTCAAAAAAAACAAAAGGAAAAGCGTTATGGGAACAATTATATAATTATCCTGAAATAGGTTTTTCAACCGTATTTTCTACATTAGGAAATAAAGATGTTTTTGGAAATGTATTTGCACTAAATCCGTATATCCGATTTGAAATTCCGGTTAAGTCAAAATTTTCGTTCGGATATAAAATCGGAGTCGGTTTGTGTTATGTAACAAAACATTTTGACCCTCTTAATGATTATCAAAACATTGCAGTTGGTTCCGGAATAAATATATGGTTTAATACTGAATTTTTGTTAAACTACAAATTAAACAAACGTTTATCTTTATACTCAGGAACCGTATTTAATCATTTATCGAATGCAAACTTTTCTGAACCGAATATCGGGTTAAATACACTGGTTTATACTTTTGGAATGAATTATTTATTCGGAGAGCAGGTAAAAAAGCAAGATAACTTAATCGAAAAATTTACACCACATAATCAATATGCCGTTTTTCTGAGTTCCGGAAGAAAACATACACGTCGTTTTGCAGAAAAAACCTATGCAACAGCTTCCTTATCGTTTGAATATAAACGCATTGCAGCATACCGTTTTGCATACGGCGGTGGTGCCGATTTATTTTATGATGCATCAATAATCGATGAAATGAATCGAAACCAAATATTTGATACGCAACCCTCTTATATATTTAAAAGCGGCTTACATCTTTCGCAAGAGCTTATAATAGGCAATTTATCATTAGGGCTGCAAGAAGGATTTTATATGTTTCTTAAAGATTACCTTAACGAATATAAAATGTATAACAGAGGAATTATACGATACCGTTTAAATAAACATCTGTTTTTAAACTTAGCAATGGTTTCAAATTTAATAGTTTTAGATGTAATGGAAATCGGCATCGGGTATTATAAAAAATAAAAATGAAACACTAATGTAAACCCTGAAAGGCTCGGCGAAACTAAACGATTTTTCACACAACAGAATATGACTGAAAAAAGATATTATTTATTTGCAGATTATTAATTAATTATAAATTTTTAAAAGGATGAAAGGCAATATATTTATAACTATCGGAATAATCAGTCTGTTTTTGTCGTGTGAAAAGGCAGATGATTGTTTTTCAGGTGCCGGAAAATCAGTATCGCAAGAATATAACTTGCCGGAATTCGATACAATTTTTGCTGATGATAATTTCAAAATTATTTTGGTTCAAGATACCTTTAATTCTCTTTCTGTTTCGGGTTATGAATCATTTGTAAAAGAAACAAAATTTGAAATTATAAATAATTCTTTGTATTTATCAAACAGCCATAAATGCAAATTTTCATATCCGAAAAAAAATGCAGTTTTATTAACTTTACGATTTAACAAAATAGATAAAATTGTTCTAAATGCTTCGGTAATTGTTAATTCTTCAACGGCTTTGAAAAATGAAAAAGAAATCGGTTTAATTATTAATTCAAAATACAATGAAGTTAATTTGAATTTGAGTTGCAAAACATTTTATTATTGGAACACTCATTTAAACGGAGGAAAAATTAATTTAACAGGTGAAACTGAAACATTAAAGTTATGGAATGCAAGTTTAGGAAGTGTAAATGCAAAAAATTTGAAAGCCTTTAATGTTTTTATAGATACCGATTCAAAAACAGATTGCTTTATTCGCCCTGAGTATAAACTAAATTGTACCATTCGCGGTCAGGGGAATGTTTATTGCTTTGGGCAACCGGATATATTGATTTTGGATGACAGCAGTTCTGTCGGAGGCAAATTAATTGTTACAGAAAATTAATACATTAAATGTTTTTTTGATGTATTTTTCCAACCGGCATCACTTCTATAATCGCTAAAATATATTTTTATATCGGCATCACTCTTATAATCAACAAAATATATTTTCTTGTCGGCATCACTTTTATAGTCAACAAAAAACCAAAGTCCGTCATTTCCGGAAGCATCACTTTTGTAGTTGCATTTGTAAACAATTAAATCGGCATCACTTTTATAATCAACAACATATACTTTAACATCGGCGTCGCTTTTATAGTCGCACGAATATATTTTTTGTGCAGTTGAATATTTGCTTAAAATCAAAAAAGCAAAAAAGAGAATCAGATTTACAGCTATAGTTTTCATGTGTCTAAATATTTATAATTAATTAATAATCTGCAAATTGAATGCTT
>DYOF01000054.1 GCA_020720665.1 Acetofilamentum sp.
TTCACTCCATTAATACCGTCAACACCGTTCACTCCATTAATACCGTCAACACCGTCAACACCAATACAATAATAAGTAGGGTCTATTATGACCTTATTTGAATAAATATCATAATCAGTGAAATTTTCGTATATTATTAGTTTCAAATTCATTTTTGATAAACTTTGATGTCTCCTTTTAATATTCTTGGTTTATCTTCGCCTTTTGATATATCAATATTGTATCGATACTCTCGCTCATTAAGCAAATCTGTTTCTGTTGATGTTAAAAACACATCGAAATATCCAATGCTTGGCGTTATATTTTTGGAAATGACAACCTTATTTTTTCTATCTATTATTGTAAACACACAACTCCAAGTAGATAAATCAATTGCATTATTATTTTCTGCATCAACTGTACCAACTCTAATCTTGTAACTTGCCCCTTTGTCTATTAACATTGCATATTCTCTCATCTCTAAACGATTTTTGAAATTTTAAAATTATTTGTCGAAGTCGTGCAATAGCAATTAGGGTATAAATTAGCTCTCTCAATGTACCTAAGTACCGTTTCCCATAGTCTAAACGCTTTTTGTCGATTTGCAGTGTACATTATTTGCCTCTCTTTATCGGATATTGTTTGGGAATTTTCCCTATTGAACGAAGATAGCCCATTCATTGCGTCCATTTGTGAACCAAAATAAACGTAACGAGCATAAGCATAATGGACGAATACAGATTTTATACCTGCGTGACTGTAAGTCTTACCTTGATAGTCATATTTTCCACCCGACCAAAGTAATTCCGTTAAATTATCATTTTCGTAATCATTCAACAAGTCGGGACACATCAAATCCGGCAAATCAATAACTTCAGCGTCGTCGATATATTGATTTATTATTTTATCGTCTCTTTTATTTGACAATTGTCTAAATTCAAGAATGTCGTCCTTTGTTATTTTCATTGTAATTTATTCTTCAATTAGTGGAATTATTTTTAATTTTTCTCCATTATAGTTTTCATGGTTTACCCATAATTCATTGATGGTATTTTCTACTATTGAACGGACGTGCGCCGTGTTTTTTTGATATAATAATTGATATTGTCGCAATGCCTCGCCGCTATTACCTACAATATTATTAGATTGCAATACTAAATCAGGGGGTATGTTATAGAATGACCGCATTATATTCTCCCTAACACTCCGCTCGGTATATTCTACTGCTTTATCATCAAAATTTATTTTAATATCTTTGAATAATATTTTTTTATCAATATCAGCCACATCGTTAAAATCCATTTCTAAATGAAGAAATCCATTTGAATTTTCAACTCCTTTGAATTTCTGCAATTCTGCTCTAAACACATCTCGCTCCGATTGTGCCTTATGTAATTCCTCTCCATTTTGACTATTATTCGTAAATGGCTGTGTAATCACAAGCGTCTTTCCAAAAAATCCGCTTTCTAAGATTGTTGATTTGAATATACTTGCGTTAATCTCCGACTTGCAGTCATTTATAACCGGATGTATAATAGAGTTAGGGTAGTACCTGTTATAGTCAAGGTTCAAAAAATATATTTGACCTTTGTAATTTTTTCCATTTTTTCGTATTTGCTCTGAAACTGCAATTGGATTGTAAACGTCAATTTTTGTGTTTGTTTTTTTTGTCCAATCTTTTGAAAGTGCGATTTTTCCGTTCCAATTTACATCATCTTTTTTACCTATTCTCGCCTCGTAGAATGGTAATACGTCAAATCCAACATATTTTTCAGTTAATAAATCAAACTTTAATAAAATAAATGCACCCCTATTTTTCGATACGCTATCCGTTAATTTACGAGTAAAATCTAACAAATTCAACTCGTTTGAAATAGATATAGTATTAATATCTACCCCAAACCCACGACCCACTATATAATTAGAAAGCATAACTGCACTTGTTTTTGCAGTTATGCTATTTTCAATTAGATAGTCAGTTATTTCCGGATATAACGGCTCGTTATAATGATATACTTCAGTCGAAGTATCAAGTCTTACCTTTTCTTTTACTTTTTGTATGAAGTTTGAAAGCATTACCCATTTTTTAAATATTATTCTGTAATTTCATTTTCATCCTCTTTCGTGTGGGTATCTTTTTGATTTTTCAGAACTCCTTCATCTTTCTTTTTTAAACCATCTTCGACTGGCATTTTCTCAAATAAGTCGTTACCGGCTGGATGTTTTCTTTTTAAGAACTCAAATTCTTTGTCGGTAGATTTCGCGTTTCTATATACGACATTGTTAAATATAATTGGATTATATTTGGATTTTAATACGTAATTGTTCATGGTTATTTGTTTTTGTAGTTGTTCGCCGTTTAAATTATTTATTACTTTTATTAATTCGTAGTGCCTTTCCATTAAACACTTATGGCACGAATTTATTTTTTTACCTATGTATTTTTTGTAGTCAAGTTGAAAATCTGCCCATAGTTTTTTATTATTTCTAATTTCATTTACAGACAGATTTTTCCAATCTTGTAGCATTTTACACTTGAGTAAATTTATTATCAAACGCCGTTTTTGTAGTTGCGTAATCGGTCTCAATTAGAGTGTATGGTAATCTTGGCTCCTCCATTCCTTCCTCACTCGCTAATTCAAATAAGATAGTTCCGTTGTTTTCCTTTGAATTATAGGTTAGAGTAGAACCTTCCAATCCATTATCATAACCCAATACCTCAAATGCGTTTCCCGAATTTTGCCCTTTCCATTTCTTCTCTAATATTACACCGAATTTTCCTCCGCCAGCTAAAATTTCAACGGCTTTTTTATTTTCAACAGTTGGATTTACGATAACTCCCGAAAAAGTGTGTTTGTAAGAATTTGCATAATCACTTTTCACTAACTCGAAAGCAAAAGAAAAAGTATTTGATTTAACGCCATCTAACAAATAGGCTGTTTTTCCTGTTTTCAATTGAAAATTAGTCATCTTCAAATCAGTTGTTGTATCAAAAGTAACGCTACTTTTATCAACATCCGCTAAATTAAATATAAGTACATTTACTTCTAATCCTGCGACAGGATTATTATTGCAGTCTCTTTGTATGTCTGCTGTTAAAATATTTTCGCAATTAATTGCCATGTTTTAAATATTTAAAGGTTAATAAAAGGGCTATATACACGCCCCACATTTTTTAATAAGCTACAGACGCTAAATAACTTTCGCCAAAAACCGCATCTAAAAAATAACCGTAATCTATGATGTTGGTATTTGATACAGGGTCAAAAATAACTCTTAAATTAGTTAAATCGGTTTCGTTCAAAGTTCCGATTGGTATATTTTCTTTTACGGTAAATACTATTCTGTTGGGTAGTTCGTAAACCGTTCCATTGTCTTTGTATTGCGTAATATTTCTAAACCAATCGTCTTTTTTGATTATTTTTTTACCCATAAAGGTTAGACCAGTGTCTCCGTTTTTCAGTGTTTGATTAATTCCACCGTTAATTTCGTTTTGCGCCACTTGCCATAAAAAATCATTATAAATTTCAGGTGTTACATAAAATTGCGCTTCGGTATTTGCTTTTAAACGTGAATCTGCTTTGTCCCATACCGACTTTAAATAAACAACAGAATTTCCGGCAGTTAATATTTGCAAGACTTTTGTTGCACCCGTATTTTCAGATATTGTAGTGCGTGGAATTAAAGCGTCAGCGATTATTTGTTTCCAAAGCCCATTGTTTTGGTTGAAAATATTCAAGTTAGTGCCATTTGTAAAGTTTCCACCGTTTGCATAGGTAGCGGCGTTTTCGTCCGAAAACCACGATTTGGCTCGTATGCTTTCCTCAATATGCGAAATTAATAAGGCGGCTACCAACTCTTTCACTTGGTCACCTTCAAATCCCTCAAATAAATCCGGATAGACGTTTTTCGCATTTTTTAATATTTTAAAAAGTCGATTTTCATCCGTTGCACAATGTGTCATTCTTCCAAAATGAGGGAATGGATTCCAAAATTTCTCTGTGAATTTTAAACTTTCCAATTCGGCAGGAGTGCAACCCACTAATTTCTCTCCACCAATACCCAATTGCTCTAAAAATAGGATTTGCGCTTTGGTTTGTATTCCTGTGAAAGTTTCATGTTCGGCAGAAAGCAATCCTGTTTCAAATACTTTTTCTACAATTATTTTCGCTACTTCCGATACTTCTGTCGGATTAAGTGTTATAGCGGACACGTCAAATTTTGATGCCATATTTATTTTATTTATATTTTTTTGTTAAATAATTTTCTTGTTTTGTCAATTTCCTTTTCGGTTTTTTTACCGTCCCAATCAAATTTCGTTTTAAGTGAGTTTTGAAACGTTTCAAATTTTGATTGAATTTCTTTTATTTTATTTTCCGCTTTTATAGCGGCATCTTTCAATGCTTCAATTTCCGCTTTCAACGTTTCGTTTTCTTTTTTCAATGTTTCCACTTCTTCGTCAGTTGGCTCTAAAATTTCTTTTAAAGTTCCTTTTTCAAAAACGTAAACCTCGCCTGTTGGCATGGTTATCTCTCCGTTTGCGTCTTTTCCGTCAATCTTAGCTTTGTCGCCAATTTCAGGTGTCGCATCGGTTTCGAGTTCGTAAAAATCTATCTCAATTCCATTTGCGTCTTGTAACTTCAGGGCAACTGGATTGAATAAATTCTTAATTGCTTTTAGTTGGTTTTCCAACCACGTTTTGTCTTTTGTTGTTAATTCCATTTTTTTATCATTTAAAATTGCTACTGCTTTTAGTTCTTTTATTTCATGAATAAATCCATTTTCTTTTAACCATTCAGGACTTACCATTTCGTCTTTGTTCATTTGTTGTATGGCATCATCGAATGACAAATTAGTTTCTAATTCGTAAATTTTAGCTAATTTGTTTTCTATTTTTTTTAAATCATCTGCATATTTTTTCAACTCGTCAGACGTACCTTCAGCGAATGAATATGGTAAATGAATTAAAAAATCGTCATATTGATTAGCCGTTCTTTTTTTTCCAGCTAAAAATATTATTGATGCAATAGAAGCTACAACGCCGTTAGTGTGCGTGTTTATTTGTTTTTCTTTTAAGAAGTTATAAATAGCCAATCCTTCCCACACATCACCGCCCAATGAATTTATATAAACATCTGTAATTTTGTCATTCCAATTTTTTGACAAACCGTCAAGTGTAGCTTGGTAACCTATTATGCCGTTTATATAAAATTTCATTTTTACTAATTTGAGTGCAAGGTACGTGGTATTGCGAGTTTAATATTCTAATAATTATTAGAATATGCCAATACGAATTATTTAATTTCCATTTCGTTTATATAATTATAAAATGTGGCTAAACTAATTTTGTATTCTTCCATTACGTCTATTATAGCTTCTGCCTTATTCATGTTAGATAAATTGCTTGTGTATTTTTCATACACCTTGAATTTTGTGTATAAGAATATGCTTATAATACCATTTTTAACAAGCATATCTATATCAATTGTTTTCATTATTTCGTATTTGCTCATAAGTTTGCTCTATTTTGTATTCTTGTTTTTTCACTTAAAACAGCTTCTGTTTCTTCAACAATATTCACAATACGCAATTCCTTAAACAAATTTGTAACGTCTAATGTATTTAGACTCGAGTCAGTAGCACCTAATAAACCGCCACTTGAAAATTTCCGACCTCCTCCCGCTGCGTTTATTTCTGAAAGTAGTGGTGCAAACATGGCTGTACTTGCTCGATTTATCACTGCCTCGCCACCTTCCGCTTCATACCCACCTACACCGTTAACTGTCATTGGAACGCCGCCTTGTTTATGTGATTTACCAATTAATAAACCGCCTCGACTAAATTTAACGGGCGTTGATGTTATTTGCTTAACCGCTTTTAATCCACTCGCTAATACTACACCTGTACTTATAACCTTGATGGCTGTTGCGAGTGGCTCTGGTAGTACACTTTTAGTTCTCCAAACTTCCGTTACTCCCTGATAAGTATTCATGGTTGCTTGTGCTATTGCCGCCGCTTTTCCTGCCGCCGTTTCCTTTCCTAATAATTCAGAAATATTTCCAAATGTATTAGATGCGAGTTTTGATTTTTGGTCGTGTAATATTTCCGCATTTTTTACTTCATTTGCCGTTTTCTCGTCATCTAAATTTTTTAATGATTTATTATATTGTTCTTGTGATAATTTTTTATCGGCTAAATTTTGGTCTAAAATTAATTTTTCATTGTCGTATTTTAATTGAAGTATTTCCGCTTCTGTTGCATCTCGCAACATCATTTCCTCTAATTTTATATCATAATCTATTTTTTCATTTTCACGCCTCGCAATTTCTTTTTCTTTATTAATAGATTCCCATTCATCATTTATTGCCGTTATAGATATATTATGCTCGAGTTTTAAATTTTCTAATGCAATGTTTTTTTCGAGTTCGTCTGTTATTTCTTGTTCAATTATTGATTTTCTTTTTTCGTATAATTCATCTTGTATTGCTTTTTCAGCGCTATAAATAGCGTTGGTCATTTCGTTTTTTGAGTTTAGCAATTCTGAATTTTGCAATTTCCATAACTCTAACTCTTTACTCGCTTTTTCAATTGACAATTGTTTTGAATTTTCGATATATTCATTTTGAATTGTTAATTTTTCGGTGTAGTATTCTTTTTCGCTTTTTGCCCCATTCAAATGTTCGACCTCTAATAACTTTAGTTTTTCTATTTGTAAATTTTCCTCATATTTCAATCTTAAATCTAATGATGTTTGTTTTCCTTTTTCATTTGCTAAAAATATGTTAAACTCCTCGTTCGCATTTTTTATATTATTATCTCTAACTGCTTTTGCTTGCTCCATTGATTTTTGGGCTTGCTCTTTTTTATATCCGGATATTATTTTCATTTGGTCTAATTCGGCTGCAATCCCTTTATCTTTTGCATCGTCTAATTTAATTTGCAACTCTAACATTTCCTCCTCCCCTTTTCTGCCTGTATCGTTTAGCGATTGTTTTTTCGCTAATATGTCAATCTCTTTTTGAATTAGGGCGGCTTCCGCTGCGCCATTTTCTTTATTTATTGCGATTATCCGTTTTGATGCTGCTTCTCGTTCTTTCATTGATAATGATGTATCTTTTGCAATTAACGATTGTTTGTCTAATTCGTCGTTGACTTCCATTTGTGCTTTTTTGTATGCTAAAGTTGACTTTTCCAAATCTTTCGTTGTTTTGTCAATATCACTTCCTGCTTTTGCTGCGTTTTTTAAATCAGACCCGATATTAGTTATCGTACTTCCTAATTGCTTGAACCCATTTATAACGTCGCCTGTTATAATCATAGCAAAAGCATTTCCTATTTTTTGTACTATCCCTAATAACGCACTCATTATTGCTTGGAGCGGTCTCGTTACGGTTGTAACTGCATCAATACCCGCCTGTGTTGTGGATAAATACGCAATTAATGAGCCTAAAGCTACAACAATAGCACCTATTCCTGTACTGATAAGGGCTATTTTTAGTATTTTCATTGCACCCGATAAAAATCCTGTTGAAGTTGTGGCTCTATTTGTTGCTCCACTTGAAATAATTAATCCATTTTTCAATGCCTCAAGTCCGCTTTTTATTTCTTCAAGCTCGTCAATCATTTGTGAGTATCTTGGGCTTAATGTTGATAACGCCTTTTCGTAGTTACCTATATTGGAAATACGTTTTTGGTCTTCATTGTGCGTTTCTTTTATCGCTTTTGTGTTTTCGTTTTGTTTATTATTTATTTTTTCTATTAATAGTAAATGTTCTTTGTCTTTAATGTTTAAGTTATTTTTGATTTTATTCAACTCGGCGTTTTGTTGCGTAAGTTCGTTTACTGTTTTCGCTTCTTTGCTTAGTACCGAGTCTATTTTAGCAGTCCAATCAGCCGTTTGTTTTACGGATTCGTTATAATTTTGGATTTGTTTTTCAGCAAATCTATATTGAGCATTCAACTCTTTTAATGTAACCGAATTTTGAATATACTCCGCTGATAGCGTATTGCTTGATTTTTTCATATCATCTTGCAATTTGCTAACTGCCGAAATTTCCGTTTTTATTTGTTGAGCAACTTTGATATACTCGTTTGCCTCTATCTTTATTTCTAAAATTTTTGTTTCTGCCATTTTATTGAATTTGTGTTAGTTCTACATCAACGTAGGGTTTTCCGTTTGTCAATTTCAGACTATTAACGTAATAATATATTCCGTTGCTAAAAATTAAGGTAAAAAAATCAAAACTATCAAACTCAAATAAATTCATTTTTATTTTTCCTTTTATATTCCTATTCCAATTTAGCATATTATTTATTTCAGTGTAATTTTCGGTTAATATTGATTGATACGTTAGTGATTGTGGAAATGAAAAAACGGGATATTGACCTGTGTAGGTTTCTACGTTTGTTGTGGTAGTTTTATAATTTATAGTACCCGTTCTGTTTTCTAATTTTCCAATGTACGTTTTTCCTTTCAACACTTTCCACTTTGTAACCAATCCATTATTATCTCTTTCTGCCTCCCAAAATGGAGTGTACCTTAATATTCCATCAAGCAATAACGACGAGGGGATTGGAGCTTGGTACAATCTCGTTACTTCCGTTTTTTCGGCGGGCAACGTTTTATTATCAATTATCATAGCACCATCCGCAAAAGGTATTTCATCTGGATTTTTGTATAAATATTTAAAATTATTTTTTTGAGCGTAACTTGTGCCATACGTCTCGCTTTCTAAGATTAATTTTCCGGATACGTTAATAGCGTTGCTTTTATTTTGTAATAAATCTTTTGCCTTTATAAAAGAAATATGATTTTCGTCTTTTGATTTTTTTGATAATAGAGCGTAGTGCTGCATTATATCCTTTATGAAATCAACTTGTTTTATTTCTCCAATAAATGATTGTATATTTACTTGAAGTCCACTACCTCCTATTACTGTATAGAATTTAACATTTGATGTAATATCTACAAATGAATAACCGTATTCATATTTATCAAGTAATACGTAATACTCAAAATTAACGACATCGCCGATGTTTAATTGAACTTGAGATGTTACCGGTGTTGTATTATCATAGGTGGATATTACAACACCATTTACTTTTACATAAATAGACCATCCTAATAAATCGGAACTGTTTGTAACATTTGTTATAATATCATAGTAATATACTCCATTAGCCGTTACCGTAAATCGCCCATCTTCATGTATCATCTGTCCAACCGATTGATTTGGATGCAATATCAGACTTACTATTTCTTCATGATAACCATCTCCTATTGGAGCCGTAACCGAAAATCCACCACTTACATCAATTTCACTTGCTGTTCCAGTATCTGTTACCGAATCATAACCACGTTTTGGTGTCATTAATAAATCTAAATCGGGCGTGAAGTCTTTTGTAAATCCTGCTTCTGAAAATATTTTATTCCAAATAAAAGCAATAAATATACTCGGCAATTGATTATTAATAATTATCTCGTTCGGATTGAAATTGCCGAAGTCGGAAATGGCATAAATATAACCGTCCAAATACGTATTATCAAAGGAATTTACAAAATTAGTGGTCGTTAAATCGTGATTTAGATTTGATAAACTTAATTCGTTTATGGTCTTACTTCCCAATTTCTCAAACAAATGAATGTTATCGTCATAAACGGTTAGTTTATAATCTTTGTCGGTTTCGGTTATTATGCCAAATCCGTTTTTAACAACTTGGACGCTATCTAATATAATATTGACATTTAATTTTTCGTATTGTTTCCGTGTTTGAGTACCTAAGATGCCTAAACCGTCAAAAATTTGCACATTGTTTTTTGTCTTTGGCAATACAAATGCGTTAGTATATGTGGCTTGTCTGTCTTTCAATTCTCCGAAGTCATTTATTTGCCGTGTCAAAGAAAACGCCAACGGCTCATTTAATTCGGCTTTATTTCCGTTTATGTAAACTTCAACTTTCATGTCATTGTAATTGTTTGTTCTCTCATTAATATTTCAATTTCAGTATTAAACCTATTTTTGTCGTATTCGTTTATTACAAATGAATTTGTTAATAATTCAACTTCGTAGAATTTTTCTAATGTGGCTAACTCTCCTTTTTTTCCTTTGTATAAATACACTTTTGGAGATGTTATTAAAGTTGCAATATTATCTCTTTCGTACGGCTCTAAACCTGTTGCGTGTAGTTTCATTGTTTTTTCGGCAGTCCTTCCAATTTCGATGCTTGGCGATTGACTTCTTAGTGGCTCAAACCAATCATTGAATATTTTACCGATGCTTTTTGCTTTTATTGTCTCTTTGTGTTTAATGTTAAATAGCCAATATCTCCAACTCCCATCACTTGATAGCCATTTAAGATAAACGCCATCACAGTCTACTGTTTTCGGTGTGTAGATTATATATTCATAAACGTCAAATCCTATGTCTATTATAGCCTCATTACTCAACCCATTATCTATATAAATGCGATTTACTCCTTGTGTGTAATTCAATCCCTCGTAAACGTATCCTGTTCTGGTTACAACTCCATCTGAATATTCAATATTCGCATAAAATTGAATATCAAACGGAAACCCTTTGAAATATGTATATTTAATAGGGGATATACTATGAAAATTTGCACTTTGATATTCGTGTAAGTCTTGAATAACGTATCTCATCAAATTTACATATACATAAAACTCTTCGGAAGTTGTAGCGTTATAAACTGTTATCGTATAAACAATCTCTTTTTGCATATCCCAATCCTTAAAAGTAATATTAGAATAAGCCCCTAATGAAATCGGCACGTTATCAACTATATTGAAAACATATTTATTAATATCGCCAATATTAAACCTTATGGTATTAAGTGAATTTGGGCTTAATTTTATGCTATAAGTATTGAAATCATTTGTCAATATTGCATGAGTTGTATCTGGTAATGAACTTATAAATTCGATAATCGAATTATTATAAGCACTTATCAATTTATCAGTAGGCGGTGTTATTGTTATTGTCATAAATTAGTTTTTTTAATATTCCATTTCGTTTTTTAACACTTCAAATTCAATATCCGCTATCTCTTTAAAAATAACATCTTCTAAATTTTTCAATATTTCGTTTATTCGTTGGTCTGTTATTACACCACTAACTAAATCCGTTCCACCCTGCATATAGTAGTCAGTTCCGCTATTGGCTATCTTTCTTGCTATCAAGAAAGTGAGGCTATTTAGAGATATGTCATAAACAAGTCCCTTGTCAATTATCCATTCTTTTATTGCGTTAATCGGTGGGAATTTCCCAGACGGTCTCCCCTCAACTAATTGTTTAGTATAATCTTCTCCGTATAACGCACCGCCGTTAGTATTAATTTCAACACGCAGCCCATCAATCCATTTCCCGCTTGCTTTCATTTTTAATGAAACGTGTTTGTCAATTAATTCTTGTTTAATTGTTTCTAACTCTTGGTTTAATATATCGCTTAAATTATTCAATGTTCAAAATCTATTTTAAACGAAATTTGTAATATGTTCACTCCTTTTGTAAACATGGAGTTATTAAAATATTTTACTATCTCCCATTGCTTTACTGATATTCTTTCGCATATCAATATACCTTGTCCAAATTTCAAACTCTCAATTTCCATTGGCTCAATAGTCCTAACATACTCGCCACTTTCAAAATCATGATTATTTTCATTTGAAATTGCATTATCCGGATAAGCGTCTCTAATAAAATAAATTAGTCCTGTTACCGTTTCTCCGATGATCATATTAAACTCATTTACGATATGAGTACTCTTGTCGTTACTCAAAAAAGCAACTAACGTTTTTTCTGTTGTGTCGAAATTTTGAAGTGCGATATTAATTGTGTCCACATTTCCATAGACACTTTGCAGTCCTATATTATCACAAATCTCTTTTATTTTTCTGACTATCATTTTTTTTATTTATTAAGTTCTTTTTGTATTTGATGTTTTACAGAATTATAACTCATTATTTGCAGGACTTGAACGTAAGTCATCTTTCCAATATCGGACGGCAATTTTCCAAACTGCTCTGCTAATTGTATTTTTGTGTTTAATTCTCCAAACATATTTAATCGTTCAATTCCTGCCGATAACATTTTCGCATCTGTTACCGATAATTCGTTTTCTTTTGTCTGAAATTCTATTATCGTTTTTGTCAGCCATTTAATAAAAGCGATTAACTCATAATAAAATACGTTTTCGATTTTTTCATCCGTGAATATTTTTATTATCATTTTTAGACTTTCGTCCGTGTTACGAGTTAATAATCTTTTTATAACCGAGACCTCGTCAAAAGTCAATTCCATAAAATTGACTTCTTTGCCACAAATAATATTATTTGCGGGTATTATATTGGCATAAATTTCAAACGCTTTGGTATTGTTTTTTGGTAGGTGCTTTATTTTTATATCTTTGATTTTTACATCCATTTGTTATACTCGTATTGAAAAATTAAGAACTCTTTGTTGCCATGCGTAATAACCGCCTGCCTCTGTTATATGATCATACCCGCTTGTTTTGTCAGGTTCCCCACCTTTGTATCCGATTTGCTCCAACGCCTCGACATAATTTTTGCACGTTTTTATATTTACAAAATATGTTTTATCCCGAAACTGCTTATTCAACTCATTAACCCTGTCTCTTACAAATGGGTTTTTTGGCAGCACCTTAACTTTAAACCCAGCAGCCTGTAACAGTTGCACGTCTGTTTTTCCGGAAGTACTTCGATTTTGCCCGCTTGCATCGGGATAAATGTAAATATAATTTTTTGGATAATGCTCTCTTATTTTTTCAATCATTGTAGTTGTATCGTAAACCTCAACAAATTCATCAACGGCATAACTTTTACCGTTTTCTTTTATGTGCACAACGGCATTCATATTGGTAATATTAAAGTCCATTCCGATATGTAAAATGTCTTTTTCATTTGCCTCTCTATTTGTGCTGTCTGTTTCTCTATTGAATTTATAAACATTACCAGAATTGAAATTTACAAATTCTCCATTTAGATAAGCCATTAACTGCTCTTGGCTATATTCACTTTTTAACGAGTTTATATAATTCTCCGAAATAAATGGATTCGATGACGTTCTCGCCCTGATTAGTTTCTTGTTGTTATTTGCGTTTTTAACGAAAAAATCATACATAAAACTAAACCCCTCTGGCGTTGATACAAAATCGGTGGCATTATTGCAACCTTGTAACTTTACGCTGTTTCGAGATAATATCTTAACCATAGCCTCTTTCATTTTCGACTTCGGCAATACGTCCGCTTCATCCACGAGAGAGTAAGCAACCTCGTAACCAATAATCAATTCGTGATTGTCTAAACTTCTAAATATAATTCGACCTGCTGGCGTTATTATATCCTTGTCGGTTTTATTCAACTCATAATTTATATTGTGATAGTCAAATATTTCTATAAATTTAGGAAATGCAACGTCTTTTATTAATTGATAAGTCGGTAAATAGTATGCAACATCCTTTCCGCTATACTCAAATTTTTTTAATATTGTTTTGATAACTCCGCTATGAGTTTTACCGGAACGAAAACCACCGACCAACCCTGTATGAGTGGATTGGCTCAATATGAAATCAGCTTGATGTTGAAGTATCTGCATTTATTATCGTAAATTCAAACGGTTTTTGCTCTATATTAGCTATCTCTGTACGCTCTATGTATCCTCGCTTTTTACCTTTTGTTTTTAGGTAAAAGATAATTGCGGTAATATTGTTTTTTCCAATTTCCTCGAATAATTTGCTTTCTACAAAATCAATCGCATCTTCGGAAATATTGTCTACTTCTTCTTTAAATTCGGGGTCGTTTTTAACCCATTCGTAGAAAGTTTTCCTTGCTATTCCAACTTTTTCACAAGCTGTACTTACAACACCCAAACTACTCTTTAAGGAGTTTATGATTGCTGTTTTTTTTATGTTACTTTTTGTTCCTTTTTCCATTTCATTTTTATTTTTTATGTCCCGATTTTATATATTCAAGTAATTCAGTTCTTGAAAAATAAACTCTTTTTTCGCTCTTGATAAATGGCAATTCTCCTCTCGATGCCTTACTGTATATCGTTGAAACTGATAAATCTAAAAACTCGGCTGCCTCTTGGATTGTTAATGGTTTCTCGTCTTTTTCTGTTTTTTTTTCAAATCCAATCAATAACTCTTTTATAATTCTTAGTTCGTTTTCGATTTTTTCTAATTGATTGTTCATGTTTTTTTATTGTTTATTGTTTAAAAATTCATAATATGCTTTATAAGCATAGAACATTGCTTGTATCTTCTTAAATTCATCTGTGTCTCTTTTTAAAATAAACTCTTCATCGGAGTTTTCAAACCAATCTTTCCATTCTTCAAATGTTTTTATTTTACAACCTATGTTAAGTCTATTGTTTTCTATTGAAAGTTTATATTTTGAATATATTGGTAATTTTGTTTTATACAAATTAGTGTTACTAAAATCGGCATTTTCTAAATTAGCATTACTAAAATTGGCATTACTCAAATTAGAATTACTCAAATTAGCATATCTTAAATTAGCATTACTAAAATTAGCATTGCTAAAATTAGCATTGCTAAAATTAGCATCTATAAGTATAGCATGTTCAAAATAAACACCTGATAAATTTGCATTGGTAAAATCAACATTTCTTAAATCTGCACCAATAAAAATAGCTCCCGCAAAGTTTGCACCTATCATTCGAGCACCTTTCAAATAGGCATAACTCAAATCTACATCGCTCATATCGACTCCTACAAAATCCATACCCCTCAAATCAGCTCGCTTTCCTCCCTTGTTTTCCAACCATAACAAGTGTTCTTGTAAAATTAACTCTAAATTCACGTTTTTTAATTGATTTTCCATTTTAAAAATATTTAGATTTTAAAAAAAAGTGAGAAACTAACAAAACTCACTCAATTCTCGTTTCCTGATGTAAGAACGTTTTAGTTTTTTTATATTTTACATTGCAAATATA
>DYOF01000004.1:0-5719 GCA_020720665.1 Acetofilamentum sp.
ATTAATATCTTCCGGTAGTCATGCTCTTGTGTGTAAAAAATCGTTTTACCCGGGTCTTTCATTTATTATAAAATCAGAAAATTTATTGAACAATATTATAAAAAAATTATTGCACAAAAAAAAATGCCATAAAAATATTATATTTGTTTTTATAAAAAATCCTTGATTTTCTATAATTATCTTAAACATTTTCAATGAAACTAACTATATTATTCACAGGAAAAACCAATTTTGATTTTATTGAAAAAGGGGTTACAATGTATGCCGACCGAATAAAAAGATATACAGCATTTGATTTAAAATATACAAAAGATATAAAAACCGGAAAAAATATACCCGTAAATGTTTATAAAAATAAAGAAACAGAACAAATACTAAAATACATTAAAGCAAATGATACATTAGTTTTACTCGATGAAAAAGGAAAAATGTTTAGCTCATTGAATTTTGCAGAATTTCTAAATCATAAAATTGAAATTGCCACAAAACACTTAATTTTTTTAATTGGCGGTGCATATGGTTTTTCTGATGAAATATATGCCCGAGCCGATGAAAAAATTTCCCTTTCTAAAATGACATTTTCCCATCAACCCGTCAGGCTTTTATTTGCGGAACAATTATACAGAGCATATACAATAATAAAAGGCGAGCCCTATCATAATGAATAAATCGATAAAAAATAGAATATATTTCGTTGTGGCATTGGTTTTTTTGCTAAGTTCATCCCTTCTGAAAACCTATGAAAAGAAAAAATCCGCCCAAATAATTAATCCGTCTAAAATTGAATCTGTCCTTCATCCTATTGAAAATGAACTCGAAAACACAATACAAAATGTCAATCAAAAACTAAACCGGCTTAAAAATGGCAAAAACAATGAAACCGACCGACTGTTTTCTGATTTTATAGAGTTATTCAACTTAAAATTTACGATTTTAATCTATAAAAACGACACCTTAAAATTTTGGTCAAAAAATGAAACTCCGGCACCTTTTGTTTACATTGATTCTTTGTTCAATGAAACTAAGGTAATAAACCTTGAAAACGGTTGGTATGACACACGAAGTATTGAAAATAAGAATTATAATATTGTTGGTCTTTTCAAAATAAAAGACAGTTATTTTTACAATAATCAATACTTAAAAACAAATTTTTTAATTGATGCAGACATTCCTTCATCTGTTTTAATTTCAACTTCACCCGTAAGTTTTGCGAAAAATATTAAAAATAACAAAAATCAATATGCGTTTTCACTTATTCCGTCTCAATCTGTTGAAAACAAAGAACAAAATTCTGAACTTCCGACCATCCTTTTCTTTTTATCGCTTGTTTTCACATTACTACTTATAAATAACATTTTAAAGCTACATTCAGAACAAAATAATTCATTTAAAACAAACATAATACTCGGAATCGGCACGGTTCTGCTTTTTACAATATTTATAAACAAGTATTTAAGTCTGTTTTTTTCTGACAGTCATTTCTTCACAAAAACCTATTATTCCGGTCCGGCTTTTTTCTCCACACTCGGAGAAGTTTTTATTAATTCTTCTATACTGTTATTTATCTCAGCGAACTTATTTAAAATGTTTCCGTTTCAATTCTATATGGAAAAATTATGGGAAAGAAATAAATCGGTCTTTAATTTAAGTATTTTAATAAGTACTATCCTTTTAATTTTATATTTTAACTTTATTACAAATTTAGCTTCCGATTTAATTTTAAATTCAACATTATCGTACGACTTACATAACATAACGAAACTCAATATTTATAATCTTTTTTCAAGAATAATTATCGGAGTTTTATTCCTTTCATTTATTTTTTTAGCCGATCATTTTATAAAACTATTCGGAATCTTCATTAAAAACAAAACAACATTTTTTATACTATTAAGTGCCCTGATTATAACTATTATTTTCAACGAATTTAGAATTATTAATACCGGATATTTATCAAATACCTTTGCATTAATAATTCTATTTTCAATAAGTATTATAAGATATTTAAAACAAGATTACTCCTATTACTCAATTATCACAATAATATTCATATTTTCTGTATTTTTTGGTATTCAAGAAATAAAAAACACACAACTGAGAGAAAAAGGAATTAAGGAAAATTTAATAAATCAATTAGCTGATGAACGAGACGAAATGGCTGAGCGTTTTTTAAGAGAAATTAATAACCGATTAATTAACGACACAATTTTAACTAATGCTGTAACTAATGTATGTAATAACCAAGATTTAATAGTTCATGAATATTTAGCGAGAAAGTACTTTTACGGATTTTGGGAAAAATATAACTTATCAGTCAGTTTATGCGGAAATACTGAACTATACAATACTGAAAATCAAAGTTCAAATTGCTTCGGATACTATTTTAATAAATATAACACGGTAGGTCGTAAAATCCCCAATACCATTTTTTGGTTTTTAAATGATAATTCCGGAAAAGTAAGCTATTCAGGAGTTATTGATATTCCTGAAAGTAAAGACATCAGAAAACTCAGCTTATATATAAATTTAACCGAAAAGTTAATTTCAAAAAGATTGGGATATCCAAAACTTTTGATTGACAAAAGCACTCCTGTTAATAAGGGTTTTGAAGAATATTCATACGCAAAATACAATAACGGCGTTTTAGCCGTAAAATCAGGTAATTATCAATATGACTTAACAGATAAAGATTTCCCTGATAATAAACTCACAACAGAATTAATTACAACAAAGGGATACGAACATATAGTTTTATCAAAAAAAAACGGTCAAAAAATCATTTTAAGTAAAGAAAAAATAAGCCTCTTTAATTACATAACATCAATTGCTTATTTATTCGTTTTATATAACATTCTTGTTTTTATCTCAGTAATAATCATCCGATATCGTTTAGCATTTAATAAAATCAAATTCGGTTTCACAAATCGCATCAGATTTTCAATGATTTCGATATTAATTATTTCATTTCTTATTTTTGGTTCCGTAACCATTTACAACATCGTAAATCAAGATAAAAAAAATACAAATAAAGAAATCACCGAAAAAATTCAATCCGTACAGATTGAATTGGAACATAAACTACAAGACGTTGACGAACTGACACCCAAATGGCGAACCGAACAATACGACCATTTAGATGAACTATTAATAAAATTCTCACAAGTATTTTTCTCAGACATAAATTTATTTGACCTAAACGGCTATTTATTAGCCTCATCCATATCCGAAATTTTCAATCGAGGCATAATCGGAAAAGAAATGCACAGCAACGCCTTTTATAATATGGCAATAAGAAAAAAAACCGAGTTTATTCAAAAAGAAAAAATTGGAACCATAGAATTTTCATCAATATATATCCCCTTAAAAAATGACAATAATAAACTTATTGCATATATTAATCTACCCTACTTTACAAAAAACGACCAACTTCAAAAAAATATATCATCGGTTATTATAGCCACATTTAATTTATATTTGGTTTTGTTTTTATTTACCGGTTTTCTCGCATTTGTTATATCAACTGAGCTTACAAGACCGCTAAGAATGCTTCAAAGCAAATTCAAAACAGTTCAACTCGGTAAAAAACATCATGAAATTGTTTATACCAAAAAAGATGAAATTGGTGAACTTGTGAAAGAATATAATTTGATGGTAAGCAAATTGGAACTTAGCGCAAAACGCTTGGCAGAATCAGAAAGAGAAAGCGCTTGGCGTGAAATGGCAAAACAAATTGCACATGAAATCAAAAACCCGCTTACTCCTATGAAACTTAGCATTCAATTGCTTCAAAAGACATGGTATGACAACGAAAATAATTTTACCGATTTTGAAAAACGATTAAATAATGTATCCGAAATTCTTATTGAACAAATAAACACACTTTCTGCAATTGCCTCAGAATTTTCTGCTTTTGCAAAAATGCCTAAAACACGTAATGAAGAAGTTGATATTGTAAAAAAATTAAAATCAGTAACAGGCTTATTTGCAAATACTAAAAATATTGAGATAAGTTTAAACCTGAATAAAATTGAACAAGCATATATCATTGCAGATAAAGAGCAACTCTCACGAGTTTTTATTAACCTGATTAAAAACGCAATACAAGCTATTCCTAAAAATAAAAAAGGTAAAATAAAACTGTCATTAAGCAATCAACAAACACGCATAAGGGTCATAATTTCTGACAACGGAGCAGGTATCCCTGATGACAAAAAAGAACGTTTATTTGAACCAAGTTTCACGACAAAAACAACCGGCATGGGAATAGGTTTGGCAATTGTTAAAAATATTGTGAACAGTGCCGGCGGAGATATTTGGTTTGAATCTAAAATTAATAAAGGAACTAAATTTTATTTAGAATTTTTAAAAATATAATTCCTTTTAAATAAATCAGATAAAGCAACTATTTAAAAAAAATTTGGTCATTTGTTAAACAAGTTGTATATTTTGCGATTATTTTTAACAGATTAACTAAAACTTTGAAGAAAGCAAAAAAAACTGACTTCCTAAAAAACAATTACAGATGAAACACCCATGTAAAACAATTTTTTATACACAGTAACACAACCGATAAAAGAAACAATTAAGTTTATACATTCAATTTGCAGATTATTAATTAATTATAAATTTTATACAAATGAATCATAAAATCCTAAAACCACACAAATCATTACTTATTTTTTTAATTTTTCAAATAACAGCTTTCTCTATTTTTGGACAGGGCATCCGAGAAATTAATTCAATACATATTGAAGATAAGCACGTTACGGCATTAAACATCTCACCCGATAATTCAAAAATCATTTGCGGTTTTAATAACGGCGAAATTATTGCTTATGACGCTTTTAACGGAAATATTATTTATCAAACCAAAAGGCATATCGGAGATATAAATTCTATTTCATTTGATAAAAAAGAAAAATATTTTATTACCGCAGGTCAAGATAAAACAGTCGTTGTTTGGGAATTAAATACCGGAAAACAATTAAAGGCATATACTGATAACGGCGATGAAATATGGACGGCAGAATTTACACCTAACGGATTAAATGTAGTTACCGGAGGCACCGAATTGGCAATAAATGTTTGGGAATTGGTTTCGGGCAAAAGGTATCGGACATTTTGGGGACATAAAGACCGAGTTTATGACTTAAAAGTAACAAATGACGGAAACTACATTATCAGCGTATCGAACGACAGAACCATAAGAAAATGGGACATATCAAAACAAATAATGCTCAAATCCGTTGAAGGACACTCCAACGGAATAACAACCGTTGCAATAAGCCCGAATCAAAGTTTTTTTGTTACCGGAGCAAAAGATAATACGATTAAAATTTGGGATATTGAAACCTTCGATAATTTGGCAACTTTACGCGGCCATATGTGGCATATTAAAAAAGTGGATATCAGCCCCGATTCAAAATATATTTTAAGCAGTTCATGGGATAATACATTTAAACTTTGGAGTATTGAAACCGGCAAAGAGTTAAAAACTGTTGAATCACACCAAAGCCCCGTTGTAAGTATTGTTTTTAGTAAAGACGGCAAATATATTGCTTCCTGTGATGAATCTAATATTAAACTTTGGGAATCCGGTCTTCAAATTTCAACAAACACATCCGAAAACAAATAAAATTCAAAGCGAATTAAATTTTTTACGTTTAAAAATAGATGCTTCTGATTACCTTTTAAACAAAAGCAAATTTTATGTGTTCAA
>DYOF01000004.1:5819-53562 GCA_020720665.1 Acetofilamentum sp.
TAAAAATAGATGCTTCTGATTACCTTTTAAACAAAAGCAAATTTTATGTGTTCAATGTTCATTTAAAATTTCGGCTATCCGAAAATAAAATTAAGTACATTACCTTTAAATGTGCATAGTTGCACGAATAATTTTTATTCAAAGAATTCATTTATTCCGGAAAACAACTATGCAATGAATTATTTTTCTGTTTCTGCTTCTTCAATTACAAAACCTATTTCAGATATTTTCGGTAATTGATTTGCTCTCATGCCGTGCATCATAACAAACTGATAGATACCCGGTTCAATAAAACGAATAGTCGATTTGTATATAAATTTATTTGAAATTAAGTTTCCTTTTTTATTTCCGTACCATTTTCCTTTGTCGTCAGCAATATAATACATAAGTGTATCTGAAAAAATATGCCCTTTTGGAGAAATCATTTGTGAAAAAAGCCAAATATTATCTGTTGAGTAATCTTCTGAATTAACAACAATTACAAATAAATTATAGCTTTTTTTTATGTTATTTATTTCAAATGAAAATTTCATCGGATCATTTATTTCCCAAATCGCAGATGGAATTTCATATGTAAACGATTGGTTTAAAGAACTTTTACATGACGATACAACCAATAATAAAACGCTTGAAATAAAAAGATAAATGACCGAAATTTTAAGTTTTCTCATCTTCTTTTGAATTTTTCTTATTAAAATTCGATTTGTTTTTAGAATGTTTTTTTCTTTTCTTACTCTTTGTTCTGTCAAAACGTGTAATACTTTCTTGTCCTACGACATCGTCATAATCAAATTTAATTGTCGGCTCTGACTCATCGGTTTTTAACTTGTCGACTTTTTTCCCTTTTTTATTGATTTCCAAAATTTCAATAACACGACTTACGGGAATTGCCGTAACATTTACTAAAGAATGCTTATTAAAAGAGTACCAAACTAAGCCCTTAAAAACATCAATTTTCATAAAATAAGCCGTTCCGCCCTCTGTTTCTAAAGCTGTTTTTGGAGGAAAATCTCTAAGTGCTTCTATATAGCTTTCTTTTTCATAATTTAAACAACATTTGAGCTTTCCGCATTGCCCGGCCAATTTTTGGGGGTTCATTGACAATTGTTGATCTCTGGCTGTATCTGTTGAAACCGAACTAAAATCGCTCATCCACGAAGCACAACACAATTCTCTCCCGCACGAGCCTATTCCGCCTATTCTGCCTGCTTCTTGCCGAGCTCCTATCTGCCTCATTTCAATCCTGATTTTAAATTCATCTGCTAATTTTCTGATTAATTCTCTAAAATCAACCCGTTTATCTGCAATATAATAGAAAATAGCTTTTGTGCCGTCACCCTGAAATTCAACATCGCCGATTTTCATATCTAATTTCATTTTTTTTGAAATTTGACGGGTTTTTAGCATGATTTGGTCTTCTAACTCCGTTGCAGCTTCCCACTTTTCAACATCAATAGGCTTAACTTTCCTATAAATTACGCGAAGTTTTCCGTCATAAGGTACACCTTTTCGTTTCATTTGATTTAAAACGAGTTCTCCGGTTAATGATATAATTCCTATATCATGCCCGGGTGATGCTTCTACGGCAACCATATCGCCTTCGGTTAATGATAAATTATTTGCGTTCTTATAAAATGCTTTGCGAGTATTTTTGAAACGCACTTCAACTATATCAGGAGTATTAACTGATTCAGGATAATTTCTTAATTCATTAAATACATTTAATTTATTGCAACTATGCGGATTGCAAACCTTACCTCCTTTTAGGATTTCAGAAGCACATCCCCTTAAGGTATAATCTTCATTTTTCATGTTTACTGTTCTTCTTAAACAGTAAGGCTCTAATTGCTCTTACGAACAGAAAAATTTAATCTATAATAATTTAATTTTCAAATTTTTTCCTTTAATCCAATAAATTATATTTTTCTTTTTTCTTTTAGTTGCTCGTAACAATTAAACCTTACATATTGGGTTTAACTTTTAACAATCGGGCTAATTTCAAAGCCAAATCTAAAAATATCAGTTTACCGTTCCCGTTTCTTTCAATATGATTATATGCTTCGGTAAACTCGTCATAAATTGTATAAATATTATTACTATGGATATATTTATAAAATTTTTCGGAAAATTTCTTTTCTTCTGCGGTCAAAAATACGATTTTATTTTGATTTTGCGGATTTATATTTAAAATAAAATTTTCTCTTAAAATTTGAAGTGCATACTCTAAAAAACTTTTTTGACCCTCTCTTCCGGCAACAGAAATTTCATCTGTCCAATTTATTAAGGAATCTACTTTTAATGCAAATGCATTTCTCATTAAATCAACAAACCATAAAAAATTTTCTGATGATTGTTCTTGTTCTGTGTTTCGAAGTAAAAAAATTGCTTTTGATAAATTCCCCTCAGAAATTCTTATAATTTCATTAATTTTGTCGTCCGAAAACTGACGACTTTCTGCTTTTAAAACCGCTCTTACAGACGCTTCATCAATTTTAGGTATTTTTATAAGCTGAACTCTTGAAAGTATGGTTTTAATAATACTCTCCGTATTTTCAGAAACCAAAATAAAAAGAGTTTTAGGCGGTGGTTCTTCAATCAATTTAAGCAATTTGTTGGCTGTTGAATCATTCATTTTTTCGGGTAACCAAATAATCAAACTTTTAAACTCTGCTTCAAATGGCTTATAATTAAGCTTTTTAATAATTTCTTCACTTTCTTGTGAAAAAATTCCGGCTTGCCGATTTTCAACATCAATTCGATTCAGCCATTCATTATATCCGTGATATGCCGAACTCAAAATAAACTCCCTCCAATTGTGAAGAAAATCATCGCTTACCGGTTTATTATTCTTTTTTGTATTAACAACCGGAAATGCAAAATGTAAATCGGGATGAATTAATTTTTGAAATTTTATGCAAGACGAACATGTTCCGCAGGAATCTGTTTCAGACCTGTTTCGGCATGATAAATATTGAACGTAAGCTATTGCTAAAGCCAATTTACCGTTACCTTCCGGACCGGTAAATAACCATGCATGACTCATTCGATTCTGTTTAATCGTATAAATCAAATTTTCTTTTATTTGCTTATGTCCGGCTATATCTCTGAAAAACATTTAACTTTGTTTTTAAGTTTCAAAAGTAAACTTTTTTTTCGCTTATAAAAATTCAGATTAATTAATGCAAACAATTGAAGATTATATAATACAACATACTCAAAAAGAAGACCCTATTTTATATGAATTGAATCGAGAAACTAATTTAAAAACGGTTCAACCCAGAATGATAAGCGGGCATTATCAAGGAATTTTGCTTGAACAAATCAGTAAAATGATTCGCCCTGAACGCATATTGGAAATTGGAACTTTTACGGGCTATTCAGCCATTTGTTTAGCAAAAGGCTTAAAACAAAACGGCACCATTCATAGCATAGAAATAAATGATGAACTCGAAAATATAATTTTAAAATATTTTAAAAAAGCCCGAATTGAGAATAGGGTTAAATTACATTTTGGAAATGCGTTAAAAATTATTCCTGAACTAAAAGAAAAATTTGACTTAGTTTATATAGATGCAGAAAAAACAGAATACCTTAATTATTATATTACCGTTTTTGAGAAAATAAGGAACGGCGGATTTATTTTAGTTGACAATACACTTTGGAACGGGAAAGTTGTAATGCCTAATCAATTAAATGACAAAGCGACACAAAGCATCATTGAATTTAATTCATACGTTAAAAACGACAGTAAAACCGAAAGTATTATATTAAATGTCAGAGACGGTTTAACACTGATACGAAAAAAATAGTATTAAATCTGAATATAAAATGATTAGGTTTATAAATTTAAGTAAAAAAATACTATTTTTGATGACTTTTATTAATTATTAAGCAATATCTGTTTATTATGGGTTTGAAGAAAACTTCTGTTTATATCAATCTATTACTTTTACTGTTTAGTATCGGGATTGTAGCAATTATTCAATTTACCGTTGCCATTATTAATAACGATAAAATTAATAACTTAAATAATTTTTCTGCTTTGATAATATCAAACGAAAATTTATCAGAACAACTGAATCCCGTCATCTTAGCAGAAAACAATGAAAGTTCTGCTTTTATAAATAAAGTTAAAAAAACAGCTGATTTAATTGACCTTAACTTTTCAACTTTAATTAACGGAGGGCAGTTTAATTTGTCTTCAATAAAATTGAACATCCATTCTCCCGAAAAAAACCACCTTACATTAATAAACAAAAGTTTTACAACTTGGGTAAACTACAATAAAACACTTAAACAATACCTAAATTTCAACCACGACCAAACGGATTTATTAAGCAAGCAATTTTCTGAATTAAAATTCAATACTGAAGCTGTTAAATCGTTTGAATTTTCTGAAATTGAGCACTATAAAAAACTTTCACTAATTATAAACATAATTTCAATTCTCTTATTTTTTCTTATCATAACTCTTATTTTTTTACAGTATAGTAAAATAGTTAAAAGTTTGAAGAGTATTGAAAAGATTATTGATGAAATGACAAATTATAACACAATTAATTCCGACTCAAAATTACCTGACGAATTTAATGATGTTTATGAAAAAATTAATAATCTGAATACAAAAACAAACGATATAACCCATTTTATATCTCAACTTGTAAATGAAGATTACAATGTTAAATTTAATAATTACAATGAAAACGATTTAATTCAATCTCCATTAGTAAAATTAAGAGATAAACTTAAAGAAAATATTGAAATAAATGAGAAAAGACTGGAAGAAGAAAAGTTAAGACAGTGGTTTGCCGACGGACACGCAAAATTCAATGATATTCTCAGAGATTCCTCTTCTTCAATTAACTTACTGGCAGAAACTTCACTTAAAAACATCGTTAAGTTTTTTAATGCAGCACAAGGCGGGTTTTTTATTTTAAAAGAAGACGGGAAACAACCATATTTAGAACTCACATCTGCATTTGCATATGACAGAGTTAAAGCCTTGAACAAAAGAATTAATCTCGGAGAAAGTTTAGTCGGTATGTCTGCATTAGAAAAAAACACCATTTGGTTAAACAATATTCCGGATGATTATATGGAAATAGAGTCCGGTTTGGGTGAAGCTCCTCCTTCAAATTTGTTGATTGTACCTTTAAAAACCGAAGATTATTTATTGGGGGTAATTGAAATTGCATCGTTTAATGAATTTAACAAAAATGAAATTGACTTCCTTGAAAGTATTGCAAGAAATATTGCAACAACCTTAGAAACAACAAAAATTACTGATAAAACTTCTGTTCTCTTAGAAGAATCACAAAAAAAATCAATAGAATTAGCAGAACGCGACAGTGAAATGTCAGAAAAAATACAACAATTAAGAGATGCACAAATTGAAACAAAAAGAAGCGAATTTGAAATGACCGGATTAATTTCTGCAGTTGATAAGTTATTATATAAGATTGAAATTTCAGTGAGAGGAAAAATTATTTCTGCAAATCAACTCTTTATTAACGACATAAAAACAAGAACCGAAGAGTTAAAAAATATGAGCCTAAGCGATTTTATTTCATCTGAACAAAAATCAATCATTGAAAAAATACTCAACGACCCGAAAAACAAAAAATCTACACAACATCAAATAACATTTATTTCAAAAAATAACGAAGAAATCAAAGTTAACGCACTCTTTTCACCTGTTCATAATGAACAAGAACTTCTCTCAAAAATTATTGTTTTAGCTGATAATGTATCTAAAATTGAAGAATTAACACATAAAAATACAAATCTCATAAAAGAAACCGAAGAAAAACAAAAACAAATTGAAGAATTTAACTTAATTATTCAAACTAATTTAAACGACTACAAAAATCAATTTAAAGAAGCCGAATCAAAAATAAAAAAATACAAAGACAAAGAAGAACTTATTAAAGAACAATTTGAATCAGAGTCAGACCAAAAATATACAAGGTGGTTAAACAGTTTTAAATCATAACCTTGTTTAAAAAAAATAATTCAGTATGGAGGTAAACACTTCCCGAAATAACAAAAAAAATAATAGTTTTTCGTATCTAAAGTACGGAGGGCTTATCGGTTTGTTATTTCCTGTAACAGCTTGGATTTATTATTTCTTTATACAATCACATAAAATAAATATTCTTGAAATAAAAGCATTGCACGTAAATAATCATTTAATTTTTATCATATATTTAATTCCTGTAATCTCAATCCTCTATTCAATTTTAACTTCAAAAATTTATTTGAAAAAAAACAAACAACTTATTGATGAAATAAAAACCCAAAACAACTTAATTCAACAATTTTTAGATTTTGCAAACTTATTCCGTGAAGAAAAAATTAAATCAATAGAAAATTACTCAATAGAACAATCCGCTGTAAGCAAAGAACTTTCTACAATTAAAACTTTTTTTATCAAACAACTCAAATCAGAAACCGGATTATCACTAATAGCTTTAAGAAAAGAAAAAATTGCCGAAATATTACGAAAACATTCTGAAATTAAACCATTAGTATCCGATTTATTAAACAATATAATTGAACAAACAAACTCTATACAAGGTGCTTTTTATATATTTGATGACGATGAACAAAAATTTATTAACATATATACCTATGCATACGGAAGAGAAAAATTTAAAGAACAAAAATTCAAACCGGGCGAAGGTTTAATTGGTCAAGCCGCCTATGAAAAACATTATATTCTACGAAAAAATATTCCCGATGATTACATAACAATTAATTCCGGATTAATCGGCGAAAAAAAACCGGAAGCATTATTTATTTTACCCCTCATCGGAAATGAGAATGTTCAGGGAATTATTGAAATTGCAAGTTTAAGCCATACATTCAACGAAGAAACAATTTCGTTTTTAACCGAACTAACCGAAATTATCGGACAAACATTATTTAACTTCAAAGCAGGTTCAACAACAAGAAAGTTACTCGAAGAATCAAGAAGTTTAACCGAAAAACTCCAAAAAAATGAAAATGAATTAAGAAAAAATGCCGCTCAAATGGAGCGAACTCAAATAGAACTTGAAAAATCAAATATTGAATTAGCAGCAAAAATTTCTGAAGTAGAAACCGGTCAAAAAAGGCTACACGCCTTATTAGAAAACGCATCCGAAGTGATTACAATTTATAACAGTGAAGGAATTGTTCAATATGTAAGCCCTTCCGTTAAAAACATCTTAGGATTTATACCCGATGAAATGATAGGAACAAACCGTTTTGAAAGAGGTGATAAAATCTTACAAGAAGCTTTTGACGAACTCATTTTAAACCCCAAAATTGAAAAAATATTCGAATATCAATATACGAATAAAAATAAACAACGAGTTTGGTTAGAAACACGTGCAAGAAACTTAACCGACAATACGGCAATCAACGGTATTATTTTTAACACCCGTGATATTACAGTTAAAAAAGAAGCCGAAACAGCAAAACGATTAAGCAGTGAAATGCAAGCCTTGTCTGAAAACAGTCTCGATATGATTGTCAGAGTCGACCAAGCAGGTAATTTTTTCTATGCAAACCCGATGACAAAAACATTTATCGGCAAAACTTCTGAAGAGCTGATTCATAATAATATAAACACTGTTGATTTAAACACCTACGTTGTTAATTTTTTAAAAGAAATAATAGTAAAAACAAATTCAGCAAAAGAAGAAATTCAAACCGAAACAGAATTTACAATAAATGATAACAAACGAATTGTTCAATTCAACTCCATTCCCGAATTTGACCAAAACGGATTAATTGCTACATTTTTGTTTGTTGTTCATGACATTACAGAGCGTAAAGAAATCGAAATTGAAATCGAAAATAAAAATAAAAATATCACCGAAAGTATAAATTATGCCCAACGTATTCAATCTGCAATCATTCCTGATTTTAAAATTATAAAACGCTATTTACCTAAGTCGTTTATTTTTTATGAACCCAGAGATATTGTAAGTGGTGATTTACCATGGTTTTTTATAAAAAATGATGAAATTTACATAGCTGCAATTGATTGCACCGGACACGGCGTTCCGGGCACCTTATTATCTTTTATCGGTTATTTTTCATTGAACAATATTGTCGGAAAAGCCGAAAAACAAACAACCGGAGAAATACTTGACGAATTACATTATCAAGTAAGAAAAACATTAAAACAAGACTCTCCCGACTCAAAGGCAAGAGATGGCATGGATATTGCCCTTATAAAAATTAATTTAACAGAACAAATTTTAGAGTTTTCCGGTGCCCATCGACCCCTTTTCCATTTAAGAGGAAATGATTTAAACAGATTAAGGGGAGACCGAAAAGCAGTAGGAGGAAAACCGATGGGAAGAAAAGAAGATGAAATAAATTTTGAAACATTTAAAATAGAACTCGATAAAACAGATAAAATTTTTATTTTTACAGACGGATTTCCTGACCAAATAGGAGGCGAAGACGGCAGAAAATATCAAGCCGGAAGAATCCAAGAAGAAATCATTGAAAAAAATAATTTTTCAATGAACGAATATTATAATTACTTTGTAAATCAATTCAAAGATTGGAAAAAAGGATATAAGCAAATTGATGACATACTTTTTATAGGAATAGAAATTTAAACAAATAATATGACCGAAGCACAAAATAATAATAAAAGTTTCAGATTTGTTTATGATTTTTTCATGAAAATGAAAGAAAATAATATTAGTTTTGCATATGAAGGCGAAATTTCACATGAAATTACAAAAGCATTCAGCTCATTAGCCGAAAGCCACATTGCAATTAACAACGAAACGACAGTCCTCCAAAAAAAAGTTTTTCATGTTATGGTTGAAACATTACAAAACATCAGCAAACATTCCGGTGAAAAATTCAACTTAAATTCAGCCATTGACGGGCAAGGTATATTTCTTATAAGTAAAAGTGACACAGAATACACCATAACAACCGGAAATGCAATAAGCGTTGAAGAATTACCCCAACTGAAATCAGAACTGGATAATATAAACACCAGTAATAAAAGTTCGTTAAAAGAACTTTATAAAGAAAAAATCAAACGCGGCAGACTATCAAATAAAGGAGGTGCCGGCTTAGGTTTCATTGACATTGCCAGAAAAACCGAAGAACAATTAATCTATTCTTTTTTGGACATTAACGAAAAAAAAACATACTTTGTATTAACATCAACAATTTCAAGAATAAAATAATAATAATATGCGAGTAATAAAAATTGAAGGTACAGATGACACTCCTCAGGTTACATTAGATGCAAATCCTGAAAATCCATTTATGGAAATATCCGGAAGGTCGCTCCCGGAAGACGTTGTGGCTTTTTATGAACCCATCCTCGAATGGTTGGACGAATATGCAGAAAATCCGTTAAAGAAAACCGTATTAAATATTCGATTAGAATATTTTAATACCGCATCTTCAAAACTACTTCTTGATATTCTGCTAAAATTAGAAGATATGAGTCAATCAGGAAAAGACGTTCTGATTAGATGGCATTATCCTGATGACGATGAAGATATGGAAGAAGCCGGAGAAGAATATGAAGACATTGTTGAAGTTCCGTTTGAACGAGTCAGCTATTCCGTAGATTAAATTTCTTAATACATTATTTCGGGATTTTATAAGTTCTCCGATATTCTTTTTACCAAATCTATAATTCATTAAACAATGAGTGAAGAAATACTTAAAGCCCTAATGCAACTTTTTGCAATTATTGCAAAACAAGACGAAGGCGTTGTTGACCAAGAAGAAAAATTTGTTAAAACTTTTCTGGAGTCGCAATTAAGCAAATCACAAGTAAATGAATACATGGATTTGTTTATCAAGAATTCCGAAAATGAAGACCAGAAAAGAATTCGAGAACTTAAAAACAAAAGTGCTGCCTCCGGCCAAGTTAAAATGGTCGATTCGGTCAGAGTTATGGGAATTTGCAGAAAAATTAATAAAACGCTGAACCATAAACAAAAAGTAATTGCACTCGCTCGTTTATTTGAATTGGTTAACACCGAAAAAAAACTTACCGAGCAACGTATGGAAATTATTTCGGTGGTTGCCGATGCATTTAATATTACAAGCGATGAATATAATCAAATTGAACAATTTGTCATTAAAGATGATTACAGAGAATTAAATTCAGAAAATATTCTCATTATTAATGACAAAGAAAAATCAGAAAATCATTCGCAATTCATACCTTCCGAAAGTTTACACGGAAGCGTCATTATTTTACATATTAAAAGTGCAGATTTATTTTTCCTTAAATATACAGGGCAACAAGATGTTTTTTTAAACAGCACATCCGTTTACAACAACAGAATATACTTATTTGCCACAGGAAGCGTTATAAAACTGCCAAAAGGAAAACCCATACATTACAGCGATATCGTTGCAACATTCATGAAAGATTTAGAAATATCTAAACTTTCATTTGTAGTAAAAAATCTCCAATACACATTCAAAACCGGAGACATCGGTATAAATAACATAAGTTTTTCAGTTGAACACGGAAAACTTGTAGGAATAATGGGAGCCAGCGGTTCAGGAAAAACCACATTAGTCAACACCCTCTCCGGAATTACTCGTCCGTCACAAGGCAGTGTAACCATCAACGGAATAAATCTTCATAAAAATAACGGTGAACTTGAAGGCGTTATAGGCTACATTCCGCAAGACGATTTATTAATAGAAGAACTTACCGTTTTTCAAAATTTATATTATAACGCAAAATTATGCTTCAAAGATAAAAACGAAGACGATTTAGTTTCCTTAGTTCATAAAACATTAAAAGACTTAGGATTATTTGAGAAAAAAGATTTGAAAGTCGGTGATCCTATGAATAAAACTATCAGCGGAGGTCAACGAAAACGCTTGAACATCGCTTTGGAACTCATCAGAGAACCTTCAATTTTATTTGTTGACGAACCCACTTCCGGTCTTTCATCACGCGACTCGGAAAATGTTATGGAGTTATTAAGTGAACTGACTCAAAAAGGAAAACTGATTTTTGTAGTTATTCACCAACCCTCATCCGATATATATAAAATGTTCGACCGTATGTTAATTCTCGATCAAGGCGGACATTTGGTATATTACGGGAACCCGATTGAAGCTGTTGTTCATTTCAAAGTAATTGATAATCAAATTAATGCCGATGTCGGAGAATGCAGCATTTGCGGTAACGTTACACCCGAATTAATTTTTGATATTATTGAAGCCGAGGTTGTTGACGAGTTCGGACAATACACAGAAAAACGAAAAATATTACCGGCAGAATGGAAAAAACACTACTTAGAAAAAGTTCCTACAGAAACGATTGAAGAAATTTCCGATGAGCCGCCTGCAACATTGAATATACCCGGGTGGTTTAAACAATTTAAAATTTTCCTTACTCGTGATTTGCTGTCAAAAATCAGTAATACACAATACATCGTTTTAAACTTATTAGAATCGCCCTTACTGGGATTTATTTTGGCATTTTTAATTCGATACATTGCCGACCCCAATTCCAAAACGTATATATTTTTTGACAACGAAAATATTCCGCCCTATATCTTCATGAGTATTGTTGTTGCTTTATTTTTAGGATTAACAGTAAGTGCCGAAGAAATTTTCAGAGACCGTAAAATATTAAAGCGAGAAAAATTTCTTCACCTGAGCCGTTCGTCATACCTAAGCGCCAAAATTTCAATACTAATTGTTATATCAGCCATACAATCAATTTTATTTGTTGTAATTGGTAATACAATTTTAGGAATACAAGGAATGTATTTTGAATATTGGTTGGTATTATTTTCGACATTTGTATTTGCAAACTTTATGGGTTTAAATATATCTTCGGCATTTAATTCCGCTGTTACCATCTATATTTTAATTCCGCTTTTGTTAATTCCGCAAATGTCATTAGGAGGCGCCATGTTTAGTTTCGATAAATTAAACAGAGCTATCGGCAGCGTTGATAAAGTTCCGTTAATTGCCGATGCCATGGCATCCCGCTGGGCATACGAAGCATTAATGGTACAACAATTTACAGAAAACAAATTTGAAAATCAATATTACCCTTATAATCAAGTAAAAAGTACGGCAAATTATAAACAAGATAAATATATTCCCAGGCTATCAGAAAGCATCGAGTCGTTTGAAATTTTACAAGACGAAATAAATGATAATGTCGGAAATAAAGACTCCATCATAGAAATCCAGAAAATGGAGCTGGCATTATTAAAAAATGAACTGGCAATAGAGAATAAAGAAATAATTAAAACAATTGACCTATTAAAAAAATATAAAGCAGGAAAAGATATTAAGAAAATAAAATTTGATGCTACATTTGACGATTTTGATGCATTAAAAGCCGGAAATAATGAAATAAAAGAAAAACTAATCATACCTCAAAATTTAATCGATAAATTAAATATAAAAGACTATGATATTGAAGAACACGGAGGAAAATTAATGGAATTCCTGGAAGTATGGAAACAATTTTATTTAGCATTATATTCAAGTGCAAATGAATTAAAAGAAGAACTCATAGCCTATCAAGATCAAAAAAATCCGAAATATTTTGTCAAATTCCGCGATAAATTTCATAATGAACATTTAGATGATATTGTACGAAATATTTATGAAAAAAATAAAATTCTTCGATATAAAGATAAGTTAATCAGGCAAGAAGAACCTATTTATTTAGAACCTGACGATTCAAATTTTATCGGTATAAGAGCACATTTTTATGCACCGAACAAATATTTTATGGGGAAGTTTTATAGTACATTTTGGTTCAATACCATTATAATTTGGATAATGTCAATTTTATTATATATCCCTTTATATTACGACCATTTAAGAAAAATTATAAATTTTTTCGGCAATATTCATTTTAAGAAAAAAACTAAGAAATCAACAACATAAAAGAAGAATTAAAATATAAAAATTAAAAAATAACAGCTTATATTTTTTTGATATTTAATTTTTTTAATACCTTTGAATGTCAAATAGCATGAAAAGAAATATTATGACTAAAAAAATATTATTTTTACTTTCAATTATTACATTTTTTGTTTCGTGCGGAGATAAAAAAGGTGATGATACAATTGTAGGCCCGTCTGACGATGAGGTTACAAGAGTTGAAATTGACCCTGAAAAAATAAACGGATTAATTGAAAGTTTCCCGTCCCCCATTGAAATGGCAGCTACAATTGAAGATTTGCAAGTACCGTATTCAATAAAATATTTAGTACCGACTGAAACAGCAGCAGACTTTGATTCAAATTTTGAAAAAGCCTTAGGTTTAGGGATGTTAAGTGCCGATTTAGGATATTTGAATGTATATGAAAGGAAGAATGCTATTGTAGAATATTTAACATCTATTAAACGATTAGCAGACGCTTTGGACGTTGACCAATTTTTTGAATTTCAAACACTTAAACGATTGGCAACAAACAGTACTAATTTAGACTCATTAATGTTTTTATCTGTTTCAAGTTATCATGATATGGATGAACATTTAAGAAAAACAAGACGAAGTGACTTAAGTGCTTTGATGATTACAGGCGTTTGGTTAGAAGGACAATATTTAGCCGGTAAAGTAAATCAATTTAAAAGTGATAAACGAACAGAAGAAATAATTGTCGGACAAAAAGATATTTTAAAAGAATTAATCGGAGTTCTTGATTATTTTAAAGATAAGCCAAGATTTTCTGAAATGAATAAAGAATTTCACAGTTTATTGACATTATACGATAATATAAAAATAACCGTTATTGAAGGAGAAGATAAAGTTTTAGAAGAAGACGGCATTCAAATAATAATACCGGGTGAACATACAGAAATAGAATATACCACAGAAGATTTAAATACAATATCAAATAAAATAATCCAAATTCGTAACAATTTAATCTCATTATAATGAAAAAAATAGCAATTCTAATAGCAATAACAACTTTTTTCATTTTTGCACCTAAAGAAGAAGTAAAAGCTCAATGTAAACAACAAAAAGTTTATGAATGTGCAAGACAAGGCGGTAATGCTATATATTTGCGTGATTTTAACACGAAACTAAAATCCGTTAAATCATCAGCTGACTTAAACGGAACAAAATGGCCCGTGGTTTTAAACAGAGGTACAAGATATCGTTTTATTTTATGTACACCGGCAGGATCAGGAAACGATGTTAAATTAACTTTATTTGACAGTAAAAGTCCTGAAACAAGTCCTTATAATTCAACTGAAAAAAGCGGTAGTGATATGTTTGATTTTGTATGTAACCGCTCAGGAGTTTACTATGTATCAATCCGCTTAAAAGATGATGTTAAGAACCAAAAAACCTGTGCAGTCGG
Source organism: Acetofilamentum sp. (assembly GCA_020720665.1). Lineage (GTDB taxonomy): Bacteria > Bacteroidota > Bacteroidia > Bacteroidales > JAADGE01 > JAADGE01. The sequence continues at coordinate 20,165 of DYOF01000004.1, forward strand.
AATTTTATCTTTCGTAGGAAAAAATCAATAATTATAAAATTCAATAGATTTATTAAGATTATTATAAAAAATGAGGCTGCTAAAATTAACAGCCTCATTTTTTATACTAATCCTAAATCAATTTTATAGCCATTTAACAACTGAACAATCTTGTCGGTGTGCTAAATTTTTATTCTTAGGATAAATTCTGAATGCATAATTCAAACTTCCGGGTTTTACCGGACTAAAATTTACTGAATAATAGGCAATTGAATTTTCCTTTTTTTGTAATTCAGCCTCAACTACGTTATTTATTTTAAGTTCACCGCTTGCGACTGACTCACTGAGAATAAATTCAACTCCGACATCATCGGCGTTCAAGCCGTTAATGTTTATAACAATTTTACCTTCATAATTCTGTCCGGCAACTAACATATTGTTATGAATCGCAGAAGTGTCAATAGAAACTAATTCAATTTTATGCCAATCTTTTTTAATTATTTCTTTCCAACCGGCTATTTCTTTTGCTTTTTTATAATTATCCGACTTAATTTGCTTATACCGCGATGAAATTTTACCGTAAAATCTTGAATTATAATCATCAATCATACGTTTTGTAGTAAACTCAGGGGCAATTTCTGCAACACTTTTTTTAATATGATTTATCCAGTCTTCCGGTAAACCTTTTTCGTTGTTTTTGTAATATAAAGGAATGATTTGCTCTTCTAATATTTTATATATTTGCTCTGAGTCATACTCATTTTGAAGACTTTGGTTTAAATATGTTTTATCTTTGGCAAGTGCCCATCCGGCACCTTCTTTGTACCCTTCAACCCACCATCCGTCAAGAACACTAAAATTCAACACTCCGTTTACTAATGCTTTCATACCGCTGGTACCGGAAGCTTCCAAGGGGCGTATCGGTGTATTAAGCCAAACATCTACTCCTCTGACTAATTCCTTGGCTAAGGACATATCGTAATTTTCTAAAAATAATATCTTTCCTAAGAATTCCGGACGTTTTGAAATCTCAACGATTTCTTTTATAATTGATTGCCCGCCTCCGTCATTCGGATGTGCTTTTCCTGCGAAAATAAATTGGACGGGATAATCAGGATTGTTAACAATCTTGTTTAAACGCTCAATATCTTTAAACAATAAATTCCCGCGTTTATAAGTAGCAAAACGGCGTGCAAAACCGATTGTCAGAGCTTTATAGTTTAAAGTATTTTTAATTTTAAGAATTTCTTTGGGATTTTCATTTCTGCTTATACTGAAAGAGTCCATTAGTTCATTGATATATTCGACTAATCGTTTTTTATTTTCAGTTCGGACTGCCCAAATTTCTTCTGATGATGTATTATATGCTTTTGAAAAATCGGGTTTACCATCAGTATCTGCCAATAATTTTTGCCAGTTATCTGAAGCCCAAGTCGGATAATGTATTCCGTTAGTTACATATCCAATGTGTAATTCTTCAGGAAAATAATCTTTCCAAAAATTATTAAAAATTATATTCCTTGAAACCTCACCATGTAACAAACTTACACCGTTAATCTCTAATGAGGTATTAGCTGCCAAAAAACTCATCGAAAATTTTTGATTTTCCGCTTCGATATTCTCTTTACCTAAATTCATAAATTGCACCCAACTTATCCCCATTTTTTTGGGATAATCACCCATGTATCTCATTAATAAGTCTTCTTCAAAAGCATCGTGGCCTGCCGGAACGGGTGTATGTGTGGTAAATAGTGTTGAACTTCTGACTACTTCAATGGCTTCATTAAATAACAATCCGTTTTCTTTTACTAAACGAATTAATCGTTCAATACCGGCAAAAGCGGCATGCCCTTCATTCAAATGATACACATCTTTTTGTATGTTCATTTTTTTTATTGCCTTTACACCGCCGACACCCAAAATGAGTTCTTGTTTTAAGCGAGTTTCGTTATCTCCGCCGTATAATCGTCTTGTAATTCCTCTGTCATCCTCTGTATTGTCATTTCTGTCTGTATCAAGTAAAAACAATTTAATTCTGCCTACAATTATTTCCCAAATTTGGAAATACACTTTCCTCCCCTCCATTTCAACAAAACAGGTTATTGCTTCTTCTTTTTCGTCCCTGACCAATTCAGCCGGTGTATCCATAAACCTTTGAGTTTCATATACTTCGTCTTGATCTCCTTGCATTGAAATCATTTGTTTAAAATAGCCTTCTCTGTAAAACAAGCCCAAACCAATCATATTATAGCCGGAATCGCCGGCTTGTTTTAAATAATCGCCGGCTAAAATTCCTAATCCGCCGGAATATATTTTCAGAATATTTGTTAAACCGTATTCCATACTAAAATATGCAATTGTAGGAAGTGTTGCATCATAGGGTTGTTCGATATATTTTTTAAAACATTCTAAAACACGGTCGTACATGCTTATGAAAACGCTGTCATTTTCTAAAGCGGCAAATCGTTTATAACTGACAGATTTAAGCAAATTAACGGGGTCAATACAATCTGACAAAACATCCTCTTCGGTGATATATTTAAAAAGTTTGATGGCTTCATGATTCCAAGACCACCAGATATTCTTGGATAATCGGTCTAACTCTTTTATTCTTCCTGAATAATGCGGTTGTATGCTTATTGTTTTCCAATTTGGTCGGTTAGTTTCTGTTAGTATCACAATTATTATTTTTAAGTTTAATTAAAATTTCAACAAAAATATTTTATAATTTTTGTTATCAAAAAAAAGCACCCGTTTAAAAAGTGCAAACGTTTTAGTTCTATTTATTTTATTTATAAATGATATGTTTCTTTATTTGTTCTGCAATATTTATGAACTCTTCATTTGAAAGGTTTAACTTTGGTCTTTTTATATTCATTTCATCTTCATCCTTAAATGGTATTAAGTGAATGTGTGCATGCGGAACTTCGGTTCCTATTACTAAAATTCCTACTCTTTTACATTTAATTGTTTGTTCTATGGCTTTTGCAACGTTTTTGGCAAAAATATTTAACCGTGCTAATTGCTCGTCATCTATATCAAAAATATAGTCAATTTCTTTCTTAGGTATAACTAAAGTGTGTCCTTTAACCAGAGGATTAATATCTAAGAATGCAAAAAATTCATCATTTTCGGCAATTTTATATGAAGGAATTTCGCCTCTGATTATTTTTGAGAAAATACTTGCCATATAACTGTTTTAAAAAGAAATATCTATAATCTCCAATATCAAATTTCCTGCAGGAACCTGAATTTCTACTTTATCACCCTTCTTTTTTCCTATTAATCCTTTAGCAATAGGTGTATCAACAGACATTTTCTTTTCTTTTAAATCTGCTTCTCTTTCTGAAACAAGTGTATATTCCATAACAACACCGGTTTTTATGTTCCTTATTTTTACTTTATTCATTAATTGTACTGTGCCTGTATTAATTTTTGATTCATCAACAACTCGCACTGTACTGAGTGTTGCCTGAAGTTGAGCAATTTTCATTTCTAATAATCCTTGCGCTTCTTTTGCCGCATCATATTCTGCATTTTCAGATAAATCTCCTTTGTCTCTTGCTTCAGCAATTTGTTTAGAAATTTTAGGACGTTCTATTGAAACTAATTGTTCAATTTCTTCTTTTAGTTTTTTTAAGCCTTCTTCTGTTAAATACGTAACTTTTGACATTGCTTCCGATTTTTTAAAATATTATAAAAAAGAAAGAATTCTGCCAAGAACAACAGAACTCTTTCATATGCAAATTTACATTTTTTTATTATTACATGCAAGAGTTTGAATTATATTATAGAAAAATAAACTATGAAGGTGTTTATAAATCTTTACGTTTTAATAGCTCTGAGTGAATTATACTGTCCAAATTAATTACCGATTTTTTAGTTTCTGATAGTTGTTTCGCTTGATTTATTTCTTTTTGGTTTGAAGCAGTTTCAATTGTATTGTCTTCGGTTTTGGCAAAATCAACATTCTTTTTTGTGATGTTTGCAGTCATTTTATCTAAATCATAAAGTTTATAGGTTGATTGTTTAGGTTTTATGGATTTTTTCAACTTGTGTTTGTTTTTATTATAGGAAATGAATAAACTTATAATTATGATTAAAAAAATGATAATCCAAATTGAAATTTTCATATTAAAAGTATCTTTTAGGGTATTCGTCTGAATCGTGTTTATTATTGTTTTTCTTAGATTTTTTCTTAAAAATTTTTGACATAAGTTCTTTATCTCGACTCTTATTTTGTTTTTCTTTTTCTTTCATCTTTTTTTGAATTTTTTTATTTTGTAGCTCAAAATTTCTTTTCTTTCTTAAAATTAATAATTCATCGGTAAATTTTTCTTGTTTTTTTAATGCATGTTGAAATGTCAAAAGTTCTGAACCTTTTAGTTTCATTCCTTTTCCTTTATTAAGAATTATTGTTTCATCATCAGTTAGTTCATATTTTCTTTTTAATTTTTCTTCTTTGCGGTCATAAAGAATAACAACTTTATTCTTGCGTATTGTTTCTCTTTTTGCATCTCTCTTAAATTGCTTATTTACAGAAATATACCTTTCTTTATCAGAAATAGAATCTTTCGGAGCCGTATTTGATTTATCAAAACGTTCATACAACATAGTTTTTTGATATCTGGAATTTTTTCTCTCTATCAGTTTTTTTCTGTGTCTGAACGGTTTTGTTCTGGCTCGTTTGTAAATTTGTTTTTCAAAAAAAGTTCGGTCTCTTTTTAAAGCAATTTTAACTTCATTTTTTGTAAAAGCATATTTTTTTTTGTACTGTTCACGATCATATTCATCCCAAGCACTCAGCAAAGAATCTTGTTCTTCCGAATTCATTTTATTCCATTTCCATGGTAAAATTCGTTTTGGCTTTTTTACTGTATTTCCGCCGGAAGTATCATTTTTATTTATGTTAATAATTGTGTCTGTTTCGTTTAATTCTGTTGTGTTGTATATGCTGTCTGCAATAACTGTATCTTTTTTATTATTTTTTCTGAAAAGTGTAAAGCGTTTTTTAGAATTATTATTTTTTTTATCATCTCCTAAATTACTTGTTGTGTTATCAACTTCGGATTCAGTTTTTTTGTGCTTAAAAATTTTAAATAATTTGAATTCTTTTTTTTTCGGTTGGTTAATAATGGTGTCCGGCTCTAATTTCAAGCTGTCAGCGTTTGTTTCCTGAGAAAAAGCTCCGTTGGGATAAAAATATAATATACCGCAAAAAATAATATTTCTTAAAATTTTGTTAAATTGCATTATATTTGAACCGTTTAAACCAACAAATTTAATGATAATATAAAGCAAATTAACAAATTAATAATGAATAAATATATAAAATTTAAAAAAGCCTTAATTCTTACGTCTATATTAATTATAAGTTTTTATATTAATTCTTGCGATAAACACCAAAGCCCGATACCAAATGTTCATGTTGATTTTTATATTGACCTGAATGACCCTCTATATAACAATTTAGCTTTTATACCCGGCAGTTATGAATACGTTACGGGCGGTGTTAACGGAATTTTAGTATATCATACCCTTGATAATACGTTTACTGCATATGAAAGAACATGCCCGCATGATCCGGAATGCGGAAAGGTATATGTTGACAAAACCGGCTTTTATGCCGTTGATTCGGCTTGTTGCAAATCTGAATTTTCGCTTTTATCAAACGGAATACCCGTAAACGACAGTCCTTCGCAATTTCCTTTAAAAATGTACAATTGTCAACATGATATCGGAAATAACATTCTACATATAACTAATTAAACAAGGATGCTGATTTTTTTTATCGAGCAATTTTTATCTGTACCTCAACCACTTCCACAATTCTTTATAGGAAACTTTTTTCCCGTACATTAAAATGCCGGTTCTGTATATCTTTGCTGCCAACCAAACGGATGCAATAAAACTTAAAATTAAAATACTTCCTGATAAAACTAACTCCCATATTTCATATCGTTCTAAAGCAACTCTTATCGGCATAACAATCGGAGATGTCAGCGGAATTATCGAAAACCAAAAAGCCATTGCTCCGTCCGGATTTCTGATAATCCCTTGTGATGCTACAAATGCCAAAATGAGCGGTATAGTTACAGGCAACATAAATTGCTGTGTATCAGTTTCGTTATCTACTGCCGAACCGATTGCGGCAAATAAAGATGCATATAACAGATAGCCTCCGATGAAAAATATTAAAAATGAAATTATTGTTGTCGTCCAATTAAAATTAACAAAACCTAAAATTGTATCTGCTGCAAAACTATTGCCTAAAATTTGTTCGGCTTGTTCAGAAGAAATATTTTGAAATTGACCGGCATCAATATTTTGGGGCATGATATCTGCTCCGAATGAAAAATATACAAAGCCTACAATAAATAGGGTTAAAATTCCCCACAACAAAAATTGAGTGAGGGCAACCATTGCAATACCTATTATTTTACCGGCCATTAACTGAAACGGTTTTACCGATGATATTAAAACCTCAACAACTCTGTTTACTTTTTCTTCAATAACACCTCGCATTACTTGTACGCCGTATAAAAAAATAAACATATATATAATAATTGCAGCTGCAAAACCTATCATTAATGGTACTTCGGCCGATGATTTTTCAATACCGGCTTCAGAAATTGTATAGGTTTCAAGGTATATCTCAGTTTTTGCGGAATCTATTTGATTTTTACTAATTCCGAGACGTTTAAAGTTTTCGGCTTCTATAAAGCCTTCAATTCTTCCGCTTACTTGTTCTTTAACACTGATATCGGGTGTTTTTTCAGAAAATAACACATACTCATCGGGGTTTTTATCATAAATAGTCAACAGTGCATAATTTCCGGATTTTAAAAAGCTGTCTTCTCTTTTTTCACGGTCTGTCTCCTCTGTAAAATTAAATTTTAAATTTTCTGAATCGGTAAACGCACTCCTATATGTACCCGTTTCATCATAAACTGAAATGACCTTTTGAGCATCATCTTCCATCATCGCAAACCAAACAGGTGCTATAAACAATGCGGCCATCAATACCGGACCTACAATTGTCATAATTATAAACGATTTCTTTTTTACTCTGGTTAAATATTCTCGTTTAAGAATCAGTAATATATTATTCATTTTTTATGAATTTTTAAAATTAATAAACACTGTTTAATTTCCGTTTACGGCTTTAATAAAAATATCATGCATATTCGGAATAACTTCATTAAATGATATTATTTTCCCAAAATTCAACATTTTTGAAAGCAAATCATTCGGACTCAATTCATTTTGAATTTTTACTTTTACTTGAACGGTTTGATTTTTTTGAATATGCTCAATCAGTTTGTAATCAGCAGTTAAACTTGCTGAAAATTGATTAAAATTCCCGTCAAATACAATTTCAAAAATATTTGATTTAAATTGTTTTTTAATTTCGGAAACTTTACCGTCAAGAATTTTTTTTGATTTATTTATCAATGCGATATTATCGCAAACTTCTTCAACGGATGCCATATTGTGAGTAGAAAAAATGATTGTAGCTCCGTTTTCTTTGAGTTCAATAATCTCTTTTTTCAATAAATCAGAATTAATAGGGTCAAAACCGCTGAACGGTTCGTCAAAAATCAATAAATCAGGCTCATGCACAATTGTAATAATAAATTGAACCTTTTGTTGCATCCCTTTTGAAAGTTCTTCTACTTTTTTATCCCACCATCCGTTAATATCAAATTTTTCAAATAAATTTTTCAATCTGATTTTTGCAGCTCCTTTTGTCATTCCTTTTAATTGAGCAAAATACAGAGCTTGTTCACCTACTTTCATTTTTTTATATAAACCCCTCTCCTCAGGCAAATAACCGATATTTTTGATATGCTCGGGTTTTAATTTTTCGTTGAACAGAAATACTTCGCCTTCGTCCGGTGCAGTAATTTGATTTATAATTCGTATCAAAGTTGTTTTCCCTGCACCGTTCGGTCCTAAAAGTCCGAAAATAGTTCCTTCGTCAACATTAATACTTACATCTGTTAAAGCTCTGTGATTTTCAAATTGCTTTACAACTTTATTTGTTTTTAAAATTTCCATAATATTAATTAATTCGATACAAATATAAGTACATAAAAAATGAAACATAAAAAAAAAGATAAAATACCGTTAATATGTGTTGAATTACGAATATAACAGTCTGAATTCATAAATCAAAAATGATAATGAAAACGTGAATTAAAAAATGTGTTGTAAAGAAATATATAAAATTAAATTCACATACAATATTTTTAATATTTATTCTAATTTTGTAAATTGTTTACAATTTTTTGAAATCTTATAAAATTAAATACAATAATTATGTCTAAGAAAAAATTTATTACCTGTGAAGGTAATTATGCAGCTGCTCATGTTTCATACCTATTCAGTGAAGTTGCTGCTATTTACCCGATTACACCGTCATCAGACATGGCAGAATATGTTGACACGTGGTCTGCAAACGGCAAAAAAAACTTATTCGGTGAAACCGTATTAGTTTCAGAAATGCAATCAGAAGGCGGAGCATCAGGTGCTGTACACGGCTCACTACAAGCCGGTTCATTAACCTCAACATACACTGCATCGCAAGGATTATTATTAATGATACCGAACATGTATAAAATAGCCGGTGAATTATTACCCGCTGTTTTTCATGTCAGTGCTCGAAGTGTTGCCGCCCATGCTTTATCAATTTTTGGCGACCATAGTGATGTAATGGCTGTTCGCCAAACCGGATTTGCAATTTTAGCAACTTCAAGTACTCAACAAATTATGGATATAGCTCCTATTGCACATTTGGCGGCTATTAAAACCAGAATTCCTTTCTTACATATGTTTGACGGATTCAGAACATCGCACGAAATTTCAAAAGTTGAATTACCTGATGAAGATGCTTTAAAAAAATTAATTGATATGAAAGCTCTTCAATCATTCAGAGACCGAGCTTTGAGTTCAACAAATCCCGTTACAAGAGGAACCGCTCAAAATCCTGATATTTTCTTCCAAGCAAAAGAAGCTGCCGCTCACTTTTATGTGCCGGTTGCAGATGTTGTTGCCGATTACATGAAAGAAATTTCAAAAATAACCGGACGAGATTATGCACCTTTTACCTATTTCGGAGATAAAAATGCTGAAAATATCATAATTGCAATGGGTTCTGTTACCGAAACCTTGCAGGAAACAATTGAATATTTGAATGCGAAAGGTAAAAAAACAGGAATGTTGGTTGTTCATTTATACAGACCGTTTTCTGCAAAATACTTTATGCAAGCACTTCCGAAAACAGTTAAACGAATTACAGTTCTTGACAGAACAAAAGAACCGGGAGCAAACGGCAACCCGTTGTATCTTGATATTAGGGATTTATTCTACGGAACAGAAAATGCCCCTATGATTTTGGGCGGAAGATACGGTTTAAGTTCTAAAGATACTACTCCTGCAATGATGGTATCTGTGTATGAAAATATGGAAAGAACCGAGCCTAAAAATCAATTTACCGTAGGTATTATTGATGATGTAAGTTTTTCAAATTTACCCATACTTCCTGAAATAAGTACTGTTCCCGAAGGAACTTTTGAGGGAAAATTTTATGGCTTAGGAGCTGACGGTACAGTAGGAGCAAATAAAAACTCAATTAAAATTATAGGAGATAATACCGACAAATACTGTCAAGCCTATTTTTCTTATGATTCTAAAAAATCGGGAGGAATTACGACTTCTCATTTAAGATTCGGTGATAAAATTATTCGATCAACCTATTTGGTAAAACAACCTGATTTTGTTGCTTGTTCTAACCCTGCCTACTTGTATAAATATGATATGCTTGAAGGCATAAAAGAAGGCGGCTCATTTTTGTTAAACAGCACTTGGGATGCTGAAGAAACCAAAAATCGTTTACCCGACGGATATAAAAAAGTAATGGCTGAAAAAAACATCCGTTTTTATATCATCAATGCTACAAAAATAGGTATTGAAATAGGTTTGGGTACAAGAACCAATACAATTATGCAATCCGCATTTTTCAAAATTGCTAATATCATTCCTTATGAATTAGCTGTTTCTGAAATGAAAAAATTCATTAATAAATCATACGGAACAAAAGGCGAAAAAATAGTAAACATGAACTATGCCGCTGTTGATCAAGGTGGTGATGCAATTGAAAAAATTGAAGTTCCTGCAGACTGGAAAAAGCTTTCGGCAGAAGTTGATTTAGTAATTAAACGTGAAAAAGGAACACCTGATTTCATAACTCAAATTATGGATCCGGTTAATGCCTTAAAAGGTGATAATGTGCCTGTCAGTGCATTTATCGGAAGAGAAGACGGAACTTTACCAAACGGTACGGCAGCCTACGAAAAAAGAGGCGTTGCAACTCATGTACCGGAATGGTTATCACAAAATTGTATTCAATGCAACCAGTGTGCCTATGTTTGTCCTCATGCTTGTATTCGACCGTTCTTGGCAAACGAAGAAGAAGTTAAAGGAGCTCCCGAAGGCACATCATTTATTAAAGGTGTCGGTCCGACAAAAGAATACAATTTCAGAATTCAGGTCAGCACCCTTGATTGTACAGGTTGTGGTTCGTGTGCGGATGTATGCCCGTCTAAAGAAAAATCATTAATTATGGTTGATTTAGATGATAAGATGAAACCCGAAATTGAACGATGGAATTATCTACACAACACAGTAGGATATAAAGATACGGTTGTTGAAAAAGATAAAACCATTAAAAATACTCAATTTGCACAAGCTTTATTTGAATTTTCAGGAGCTTGCGCCGGTTGTGGTGAAACACCTTATATAAAACTCGTTACACAATTATACGGAGAATCGATGACCATTGCCAATGCAACAGGATGTTCTTCAATATACGGAGGTTCGGCACCTTCTACTCCTTATACCACAAATAAAGAAGGTATGGGACCGGCTTGGGCGAACTCTTTGTTTGAAGATAATGCCGAATACGGCTACGGTATTGCAATAGCAAACCGAAAACAACGCGATATTATTGAAAATAAAATGCGTGCAGCCATAGAAAAAGGTGTTTCTGCTGAAACAAAAGAAGCATTTGAAGCATGGATTTCCGTCAGAGAAAATTCCGGAGAAGCTAAAAATGCAGCTTATAAAGTTGTAAATGCTTTACATAATGAAAAATGTGATTGTGTAAAAGATATATTAAATATGAAAAAATATCTGAATACTCAATCTGTTTGGATTTTAGGAGGAGACGGTTGGGCTTATGATATCGGATACGGCGGATTAGACCACGTGTTAGCTTCCGGTGAAAATGTTAATGTTTTAGTTTTAGATACCGAAGTGTATTCAAATACCGGAGGGCAGTCTTCAAAAGCATCACCTACTGCGTCGGTTGCAAAATTTGCCGCATCGGGTAAAAAAATCAGCAAAAAAGACTTGGGTGCCATTTCTATGACCTACGGATACATTTATGTTGCTCAAATTTCAATGGGTGCAAGTAATGCTCAAACTTTAAAAGCAATTAAAGAAGCCGAAGCCTATCCCGGACCTTCGTTAATTATTGCATATTCTCCTTGTATTGCACACGGTTTAAAACGCGGCATGAATAAAGTTCAGGAAGAAGAACAAATGGCAGTAGAAGCCGGTTATTGGACACTGTATCGTTTCAATCCGCAATTAATGAAAGAAGGCAAAAATCCGTTTGTTTTAGATTCGAAACCGCCGAAATTTGAGTTATTCAAAGATTTCTTAATGGGAGAAGTAAGATTTAATTCTTTATACAAATCATTCCCCAACGAAGCCGACGAATTATTTGAAACTGCACAAAAAAATGCCGAGTGGCGTTACAATTATTATAAACGTTTAGCTGAAATGGAATATTAATTTCTTTTTAAATTTAATAATCAAAAAGCGTATCTTAATCGGGTACGCTTTTTTTATTTATTTTTGAAAAAACATTACATCTATGAAACAATTTATTTTTCTGTTTACACTCATATGTATAAGCTCTTATTCCTTCGGTCAATTTAATTTAGGAATAAAAACAGGCTTCAATTTGTCAAAAGCGGTTTATTTGAATGATTATAACGAAGAACTGATACAAGCGATACGAAAATTAAAACCCGGTTTTTCCGGCGGAATATTTTTCAGACAAACCATGAATAAAGTTCTCTCTGTTGAAGCCGATATTTTATACAGCCAAAAAGGATTAAAAACAAAACAAATTCCTTATAATATATCGGTAAATACTATGAATTATATTGAAATTCCGGTTACCGGACAATATCAAATCACTGCTGATAACTATCGGTCGCTTAATATTTCTGTGGGAGGTTTCGTCGCTTTTTGGACAGACGGGAAATATAAAAGAACTGATTTGGAAACCTCAGAAACAGAAATCACTAAACTTAACTTTTATAGTACCGAATATTCATACAGTCGTATTGATGCAGGAATAATTTTTGAACTCATATTACGACATAAAAAGTCCGATTTATTTGTAAAATATACACGCAGCATGACCGGAAGCGCCCAAGATAATACTGATGCATTAAGTAATTACGTTTTTTCAATAGGAATTAATTATAAAATTTTGTAATAAATTTGTAAATTTTTCGTATATTTAATAATTATTTATATAAATTTAAATGAAACACCCATAAGAACCCTGAAAGGCTCAGCGAAGCTAAAGAATTTTTACACAAAGGAACATGACTATAAGAATACATTAATTAGGTTTAGTTCAAAAATGGTGTTCCTATCTGCGGAGAATAACAAGCATAATAAATAATGAGTTGGACTCAATTTTCAGATTATTAATTAATTATAAATTTTTAGACAGATGAAAAAAATACTTATTTTATCAACAGGATTACTATTTGCATTACAAATTAATGCTCAAAAGTTTGGTGCAAAAATCGGCTTTAATATGTCCGGAGTTAATTCAAGTACTACCCTCCAAGATTTTCAAACCGCTGCTTTAGAAAACGGACTGCAAGGCGGTTTTGTATTTGAATTTATGCCGACTAAAATCGGTATAAGAGCAGAAGCATTATATACTCAAAAAGGGTATTCTGTAAATGCTGCAACTGAATTGACCGACGGAACTGACATTACAACCGATTTCTCCTTAAATATGGATTATATTGAAGTACCTCTTTTACTTAAATTTAAAATGGGACCGGCATATATTGCGGCAGGACCGTATTTCGGTTATGCAATTTCAGGTAAAGAAATTGTATCAATAACATTAGACGGTGAAAAATTGGCAGAAGAACTTTATTCAGATTATGAGAAAGTTCCCTCCAATGACGTATTTAAATCCGGAGAATTTAATGAAGATAACATTCAATACAAACGAACAGATTACGGGATTAATGCAAGGTTAGGAGTAAAGTTTTTTAAGTTCTTTGCCGAAGCCGAATACGGTGTCGGGTTAAACAATATTAAAGATTATGAAACAATGCCGGCAGATGAATTTACAAAAAATTATACCATCAGTTTTTCTCTCGGAATGTTTTTTAATTAAGGGGAGGTCTAAAAATTACTTTTTCTTCGTTGGACTTCGATTTTTAAAATCCTCATTTACAACAGTAAACTCCGGTTTTAAAAACCTTGTCCGCCTCGAAAAATTTAATTTTTAGAAGCCCGCTTAAACAATTTAAATTAATCCCGATAAAGAGAGACAAAGTCCGTCTCTCTTTTTTTTTATTTATTACGTATTAAACAATTTGCATATTTAAAAATTTAATCTATCTTTGAATTATGTTTAATTAAATATAATTGATATTATGAAAAAATTATTTGTATTTGCAATTGCAACTTTGTTTGCATTTAGTATGAGTGCTCAAAAATTTGGTGTAAAAGCCGGATATAACATGTCGGGTTATTTAATTAATTTCTGGTCGCCCGAAGGAGCTAAAATGGGTATGGGATTTAATGCCGGTTTAGTCGGTGAAATGCCTGTTAATGATATGATGACTTTAAGGGTTGATTTAGGTTTAAATCAAGTAGGTTCTGATTATGATTCAAGAACCGAAACCGATGCAAATTGGCCTTATAGAGCATATTATGAGTATGATTACAATTCAACGGTGAATTATTTGAATATCGGAGTATCACCTAAATTTGCTTTCGGTCCGGCTTATGCATTTGTAGGTCCTTATTTCAACTATGCAATTTCTGCTCCGATAAAAACCACAATTACTCCTGTTACCGGTGATGTTCAAACATGGACGGTTAATAATTATGACGGTGTTGACGAAACATTTGATTACACACAACCTTTTTCAGACGATAACAATCCGGGCGGAGACGGTGACCTTTACACCAAAATGGATTTTGGGTTTAATTTAGGTTTAGGTGCTGATTTTTCCGGCTTTTTTGTTGAAGCAAATGTCGGTTTAGGCTTTATGAACTTTATAAACCCTGAAAGTACGAATTACATTGCACCGCACTACGCAACAAAAGACGATAAGACTGTTGCAATTACGGGCGATGCTTCGCAAAAAAATCTTTTCTTCGGATTATCAGTTGGTTACATGTTAGGTAACGATTAATAATTTGATTAATTTAAATAAAAAAACCTTCTGCTGTTTGAAGGTTTTTTTATTTTATAGTTTAAGGGATTTTATAATTGTTATAAATTCAGATAAAATCATAGCTGTTGCACCCCAAATTCGAATATCGTTTAACACAAAAAACGGTGCCGTAATCATTTGATTTCTTACAATTATTTCTTTTAGTATGATGTCGGCACTTAAAACTTCTTGTAAACTTATGTTGTAAACACTGTCAACTTCTGCCGAATTAATAATATATTCAGGTTTAAAATTAATTTTACCTACAATCGGTTGTACAGCAAACTGACTTACAGGAATATACATTTGCGACAATGTGCCTAATATTTTTACATTATCTTTTATAATTCCTATTTCTTCTTCGGCTTCTCTCAATGCGGTTTCAATTAAAGAAGAATCGCCGGGTTCAAATTTCCCGCCGGGAAATGCTATTTGTCCTGAATGTATGCTTCCGTTTTCAATGCGTTTAATAAATGTAATAAACGGCTTGCCCTTATACGGATTTAACACTATTAATACGGCACTTTTTTTAAGTTTACTTAATTCAGTTTCAGAAGGTAACAGTAATCGTTCTTTCGGAATCATTTTTTTATGAGCTTCAATGCCCGGCAGCTTCATTTTTAATTGTGCCGATAAATTTTCCGTTAAAACATTAAAATCCATTATTATTTAAAATTAATGGTTTTTACAGGGTTTATTTTTGCCGCCAAAATTGCCGGAAGTATTAAAAACAAAGCACTTATAATAAATACACCGGCATTTAATAAAACAATATTCAAAACATTAAATTCTACCGGAACACTATCAACGTAATATAGTTTCGAATCTAAAGGTATAAGTTTATAAAACTTTTGAATCATCAGAATAATAAGCCCAAATAAATTGCCGTAAAACATACCTTTTAATATTAAAATTGAGCCGTTATAAATAAATATTCGAATAACTGAATAATTATTTGCGCCTAATGCTTTTAAAATTCCGATCATATTTGTGCGTTCTAAAATAATAGTCAGCATTGCAGCAATCATGCTTAACACGGCAACAAATATCATTAATAAAAGAATGACCTGAACATTCATATCAGAGAGTTTTAGCCATTGAACAAAAAACGAGTTATCTTTCATGAAATTACTGACCTGCAACATTGAACCGTCTTCAGCAATAATACCCGAAACAATTCCTTCAACCAATTGTGTCATGTTATTCAAATCATCAAAATTATCAATAAAAACTTCAAAGCCGCTGACTTGATTTTCATCCCAATCGTTAATTTTTTGAATGTGTCTGATATCACAAAATACACCGGCTTTATCATATTCTTCCATACCCGTATCGTAAATTCCGGAAATAATAAAATCGCGAGCTTTTGGCGGATTTTGAATGAAATAAATAAATACTTTATCGCCGGTTTTATAATTTAGTATATCGGCAGTTTTTTGGGAAATTAAAAGGTCTTTGGTTTTAGATTCAGACAATACGTCAGGTATTTTTCCTTCAGTCAAATGTGTTTTTAAAAATGACCAATCGTAATCTTTTCCTGCACCTTTCAGAACAACACCGTGAACTTCGGTTTCAGCTTTTACAATTCCCAACTTCGTTGCAAATCTTTGAATATGAGAAATTCCGCTTTCTTTTTCTAAACTCGGATAAAATACCTGATTTGCGGAAACCGGTTCGGATTCAAATGTGTTGTTAATATCTCTGTTTTTAATTGTTATATGTGATTGAAAACCGATTAATTTCTTATAAATTTCATGTTTGAACCCGCCGACAACCGAAACCGTAATAATCATTACAGCCATACCGAGTGCAACGACACTAACCGCAATTTTTAAAACCGATTCAGATAATTTTTTTTTCTTATTATTGAATGTTATTCGTTTGGCTATGTATGCAGAGAAATTCAAATTCTTTAATTTTAGATAAAAAAATATGTTTTTAAGCTGTCATAAGTAAGTTCTTGATATTCTGAAAGTATTTGATTATTACACCATTCAGCTTTGCTTATACCTTCATTTGTTTGAGGTTTCAAAACTTCATTACCGTTATATTTCATTAAATACCAAAATGTTTTTTTTAGAACACGCTGTTCTTCAATCAAATAAATATGGTAAGACGGGTTAAGTTCTTCAACAATTTTAACTTCAGATATTCCGCACTCTTCAATAACTTCTCTTATTGCAGCTTGCTCCGGCAATTCTCCCTGTTCTATTTTTCCTTTAGGAAGATCCGGTTTTCCAAAACGATGAATTATTAATACATTATTATTCCGGTTTATAACTTTTCCGCCGGCTGCTTCAATGAATTTAAAATGTGATTTAAAGTCATACCATAATTTATTAAAATCAGGATGCTCAAAACTAATTTCTTCAATCCCGTCTTTATCAAAAAACATATCTAAAATAGTTTTCATCCTGTCGTTGCACTTATGTAAAAACGGTTCGTCAATTTCAAGTGCATCAACTTTCATTTCAAATTCCGGAGTCTTCTCCCAAAGAATTATCCTTCGATTATTAAAATAAATTACAGATGATTTCATAGTTTACTCTGCTTCTTTCATACTTAAGCCGATACGTTTTCTGATTGAATCAATACTAATAACTTTTACTTTAACTTGCTGATGGAGTTTAACAACATCCGACGGGTTACTGACATACGCATTTTTTAAATGAGAAATATGAACTAATCCGTCTTGTTTTACACCCACATCAACAAAAACTCCGAAATTTGTAATATTTGTAATGATGCCGGGTAAAATCATTCCTATTTTCAAATCATCAACTGTAAAAACTTCATTTGAAAATTCAAAAACTTTTGCTTGCTCACGCGGATCTCTTCCGGGTTTTTCAAGCTCTTTCATAATGTCGGTAAGTGTCGGTAAACCGACTGAATCATTGACATATTTTTTGAGTTCAATTTTTTGCCGAAGCTCTGCTGATTGAATTAAATCATTTACTTCAACAGAAAGATCTTTAGCCATTTTTTGAACGATAGGATAAGCTTCCGGGTGAACCGCTGTATTATCCAAAGGGTTTTCTGCATTTCGAATTCGTAAAAACCCTGCTGCTTGCTCAAATGCTTTATCGCCCAGGCGTTTAACTTTTTTTAATTGGGCTCTTGATTTAAACGCTCCGTTTTCAGTTCTGTAATCAACAATGTTTTGAGCAAGTTGCTCACCCAGCCCGGAAACGTAGGTTAATAAATATTTTCCGGCAGTATTCAAATCCACTCCTACGGCATTAACACAACTTTCTACTACACGGTCTAAGGAATTTTGCAACTCTTTTTGATCGACATCATGTTGGTATTGCCCTACTCCGATTGATTTGGGGTCAATTTTAACTAATTCGGATAAGGGGTCGGCTAATCTTCTCCCGATAGAAACAGCTCCTCTTACGGTTACATCATAATTCGGAAATTCTTCACGAGCAATTTTGGAAGCCGAGTAAACGGATGCCCCGTCTTCACTTACGACAAAAACTTTTAAATCTCTGTCAAAGCGAACTTTTTGTCTGACAAAGTCTTCGGTTTCTCTGCTTGCAGTTCCGTTTCCTATTGCAATGGCATCAATTTTATAAGCATTTACTAAAGATGCTAATTTTTTACCTGATTGAACGGTTTCTTTTTGAGGCGGATGCGGATAAATTGTTTCATTATGCAATAAATTACCGTGTTCATCGATACAAACAATTTTACATCCGGTTCTGTATGCAGGGTCAATTGCTAAAATTCTTTTTTCACCGAGGGGCGCTGCTAATAATAATTGTCGTAAATTATCGGCAAACACATTTATTGCCTCAATATCAGCTTTTTCTTTTGCTGCTTTTGTAAATTCATTTTCTATCGAAGGTAATAAAAGTCTTTTATATGCCTCTTCAATAGCCATTTCAACCTGATCGACAGATTCGGTTTCGCCCCTTAGAAAAATACCGGCTAATTTTTCAAGCACCTTATCTTCATCCGGATGAATTTTTACTCTTAAAAATCCTTCATTTACACCTCTGAAAACAGCCAATAATCGATGTGAAGGAATTTTATTTAAAGGTTCTTCAAATTCAAAATAATCTTTATACTTACCGGCCTGTTCTTTTTTAGCTTTTATAACAGATGCTTGCACTACTGCAGAATATTTGAATTCACGGCGTACAGCATCTCTTGCTTTTTGGCTTTCATTTATTTCTTCGGCAATAATATCTCTTGCTCCCTGCAAAGCATCTTCAATTGTTTCAAGCTCATCGGTCAAATATTTTAGAGCTTCTGATTCAATATCATTAAGATTTTGAAGAAATATAATTTTTGCTAATGGTTCTAAACCTTTTTCTTTTGCAATACCGGCTTTTGTTTTTTTCTTTTGTTTATACGGCAGGTATAAATCTTCAAGTACGGTAATATCATAAGTCGCTTCAATTTTCTTTTTAAGATCATCAGATAATTTACCTTGCTGTTCAATTGAGTTTAAAATACTTTCTCTCCTTTTTTCAAGTTCATCTAATTTTGAAGCACTGTTTTTTATATCGGCAATTTGAACTTCGTCCAATGTACCGGTCATTTCTTTACGATATCTGCTGATAAAAGGTATTGTTGCTCCTTCAGATAAAAGGATTAAAGTATTTTCGACCTGACGTTGTGTCAAATTTAATTCGACTGAAATTATCTTAATATGTTCACTCTTCATTGTTGTTCATTTAATCAAGGCAAAATTATAAAAAAACCCGAGACAATATGAGGACTCGGGTTTTAATAATATTATTTTTATCGATTTAGAAGTGAATCATCATATAAATATTTCCGCCTAAATTATCAGTACCCAAGTCAAATCCTTCTGATCCGGCAATAGGATGAGTATGAGTGTCTCTTGCATGGGTTGTAAAATCCCAAAATTCATTAGTTACAGAACCTTCTCCTACTGAATTATACATGAAACCCCAACCGAATTCACCGCCGAAAGAAATATTCGGGAATACAAAATATTCTACACCTACAAACCCGCGTAAACCGGCTCCGAAACCGCCTGCATATTTTGCTTCGGTTGTTCTGGCTGATGTTGTTGTTGAAATTCCGTTTTCAAAATCAATTGTTGTTGTCGGTATAGAATCGGTTGTACTCATTGCATTACCGTATGTATATACAATATTTGTATTACCGCCGAACATTAAATTAACTTCTGCTCCGTAGAATGCTTGCAATCGTCCTTTGCCTCTTCTTAATTCATAACCTATACCTAAATTAACTTCTCCGCCTGAAACAACTCTGGTGTCTGTTATCAATGCTTCGGGATCAGTACTGCCGTCGTCTGCAACAAAATTATTTAAAGTTTCGGAATTCATATTGATATCAAAACGAGCTCTTACAGCAGCATTATCAGCTAAGAAATATTTTCCGTATATGCTGCTTCCGCTGACAAAATTAAAAGCCATAGGATCATTAAATGTATAACCGTTATTGATTTTCATTAAATTACCGGCTAAATTAAATAACGGACCGGCATCTATACCGACAGCAAAATCACCGGCTTGCGGCAAAATTGATACTCCATGTTTGTTTACAGCATTATTTGTTGTTTCCTCTTGAGAGAACAAATTTGTAGTAAAAAATACAACTGTTAAAATTGTTAATAATTTTTTCATGTGTCTAAAAATTTGTAAGTAAATTATTTGTAAATTGGATGATTATCCTTATGCAATATGTTTTTTCCCTGCTCACAAGAACATCTAAAAACTCTGTGTATGTTAGGCAAATTGATTTGTTTTGTCATATTTATTGATGTAAAAAATCGTTTTACCCGGGTGTTTCATTACATTAAATTTAAAAAAATTAGCATACGAATTTACTGATTATTTTTTAAAAACAGCACTTTGTCGAATAAAAAACGAGCAAAATTAAATGCTCGTTTTTAGAAATTTATAAGAATTATTAATTACAAAGAAGCGTCATCATCTTTAAATTGTATGCTTAAGTTTGAAATCTCAACCGGATTATAGGGAGAAAGTGTTTCCATTGATGATTGAATTTCATCATAAGAAGATCCGGGTGAAGTTCCTGCTTGTAGGAATTCTCCGTTTGCAAAATATCCGGGAGCTAAAGTATGAGCTAAATAAACATCAATATCTGTTTGTGAATATCCGAGTGCGGTGAGTTCTGTTTCAAAAACATTGTGTATCGAATGCGTTTCCAACAAAACTGTTCTGCTTGTTTCATCAAGATAACTCGGCGGAAGCCCCACTTCTGCAATTCCAATGTTTGCAACATCATTACCGGCTGCAACAAATGCCCAGTTAAAACCTTCTTTTGTGTCGTCAAAAAAGTATGCTTTAGGGTGATTTGAATTTCCGTAAACATCAACGACATTACCTTTTTTCCCTGCAAACATTTTTAAAGTTTCCATAGCAAATCTGTTATAGGCTTGAATTGAATCGGGAAGTTTTAAACCGGAAATATAAACAATCATTTGAGCCTCATAGTCTGTTTCTGCTTCACTGTAATCAACTCTGTACATGGTGTTTTCGTCTGTCCATTGCTCGCTTTGCGACCACTCATTAACGGTTGTTCTGTCAATATTATACGGATTTAATATTGCAATACCTTTTACGGGGCTGTTATTCCAAAATACTTGTAATGCAGTGCCTCCGTCTTCATCCTTCATTGTGAGCTGATATTCCCAAATTTGACCTTCAAAACTTGAATTCTCAATAATAACAACTGATTTAGTTCTTCCGTCTTCATCACTTTCAAAAGAGAAACTCATTGCTTGGTCTAAATCGTATCTTCTTATTGCTCTCATAATGCCTTGAACAATATCGGCAGCACCTTCCCCCACAGCTATAAAGGTTGTTAAATGTCCGTAAATATCATTTCCGTCAAGAACATCGTCTTTACTCGCTTTATCGGAGGCATTGCTTAATGAATTGGGTATATCGACCTTAAAATTATCAGGTACAATATCTGCATTAATTAAATTTGCATTTTTATCACAACTTGTAAACAAAAGTGAAATTGCAAAAATTACTGTAAGAATTAAACTAATCTTTTTCATCATTTTTAAATTTAAGTTAATATTATTTTAGAAATACTTTTAAAGTTTCGTATTTAATACTATTACACAAATATGAAGTTTTACCCTGAAAAAAATTTGAAAAAATTACGGTGTTTTTATAATTCGATGATATGGTGTTGATGTTGAAGATGATACACTTTAATGTATTATTGAATTATAGCTGTATATGAAATTACGGAAGATGCCCCGAAAAAACCTAATGCTCCCTTGCTTAAATTAGTATAACTATTGGCTTCTTCAATATCAAAGTTTCCTCCGTTCCATTGTGTTTCAATTAAAAGTGAACGAATAAATGCTTCGTGCTCCTTTGACAATGAATATTTTTTTTGAGTCATTGAAGTTCCTGACGGAAATAGTATAAGTTCATTATCGGGATGAAAAATTTGATTCACATCAATAGTCGTTAAATTATAATAAAACATATGAGCCTTTGTTTCATTTGCGGGTAAATTTTCATAACCGGCAACATCAGACCAATTTAAAATTACTTCAATCATTGAGGCTTCATCCGGGTTAAATGCAACATCGGGAGCAGCTATATAATATAAACTTGTATCAGAAACTTGCTTATAGGGCAAAGCTTGAGTTATTGAAACCGGCAGCAATTTCGCTTCGGCAAAATAAATATTGTTATTATATTGAATATTTAGTGTGTATGTTTTGTTAATAACTGCCGTAAACTTGTTTTCTGACAAGTAGTTTCCCGGGATTGTATCTTCTATAAAGTTAAATGTATTATCCCCGTCAAAAATTGTAATACCGGCATTTGATACATATTCCGGTTCTCCGTTTAATTCTTTAAACGATAAGGATAAATTAATTTTTTGGTTTATAAACTCATTTGTTATGATACCGTCAACAATTAAAAATTGTTCGTTTGCCAAATCTAAATTCCAATTAGTTCTTTTTTCGCACGAACTTAAAACAGAAAATAGGCTTATAAAAAAAACCGGAACTGCAATAAAGAGCCTACTTCTAAAAGTCGAAATAGCGCTTTTAGTCGCTTTGTAAGTATTATAATCGGCTGAAAATAAGGGTTGAAAATTATGGGAATTTTGCAAACAACTCGCAGAGCGACTTTTCAGAGCGGACTTAAGATTGCATGTTTGTTTTTGTGTTTTTGCAATTCTTTTCGGGACAGGTATAATGCGCTTCATCTATCTGAATTTGAATGAATAAGAAATTGACGGCAGAAATCCGAGTAAATATTTTGATGTCGGTATAAATTCTTTTTCTGAAATCATATTGGTCGGAACATAAAATTTTCCGTAGGGAGATTCAATTTTGTTAAAATTAACCGAAATGAAATTATTTCTTCCGTAACAATTAAAAACGGAAAATGTTAATTCGTGTTTATATTTTGATGTTTCCTTTCGGTTTAATTTTAGGGTAGCAGAAACATCAAGCCTATGATAAGCAGGAAGTTTGTCGTTGTTTTTCTCTCCGTAAATCGGAACATTATAGCCTTTGTAATAATAAAAACCTGTGGGAGAACTAAACCGCATTCCTGATGAAAAAATCCAGTTCAAACTTAAAGTCCATTTTTTATCTGTTTTGTATGATAAATTAATATTAATATTATGTGGTTTATCATGCCTTGACGGAAATTTTCTTCCGTCATTAATTTCTTTAATTTCGGCAAAAGTTCTTGAATACGTATAAGCAGAGTAGAAATTAAAATTTCCTTTGGTTTTTTGTAAGGCAAATTCTAAACCGAAAGAATATCCTGTTCCAACCCTAAGTTCTCCTTCAATATAAGGATTTAATAACATATTTGCATGTTCATCATAATCAATTAAGTTCATAATTGTTTTATAATATATTTCTGATGTAAATTCAATTTCTGTAAATTGTTTGCTTATTCCTGCAACCAATTGATTTGATTTTTCGGGCTTGATATTCAATCCGGCAGGCATCCAAACATCCATTGTTGTAAACGGACTGATTGAATTGGACAATAATTGCAGATTTTGAATATGTTTGTCGTAACTGATTTTTGCAATAAAAGAATTTGAGAACGCATATACGAAGCTGATTTGTAATTCGGTATTCAAATATTTGTTAAATTCTCCTTGTGGATAATCCGTTGTATCAGACACCTGAAAATTCTCATCAAAAGAAAATACGGTAGTCGGTCCGAAATTCTTCCAATTAAGTAATCTCACTCCGTAAGACAGGTTAATTTTTTCATTAAAATTTTTATCGTGTCCGAGATATAATACATTCTCTAAAACGTCACTTGAATATACCGAGCGACCGAAAAAATTGTTATTCAAATTTCCCGGATTAAAGAAATAAGAATTAATATTTAAACCGAAATTTATTTGATTTTTCGGATTCACAAAGTATGTAAAATCGTTTTTTAAACTTATATTCCCGATAAAAGAATTCCAATACTTATTATCTTCAAGTGAATAGTACAGAAAGTAATCATATTTACTTGCATGTAAAGTCATGTTTGAAAATAATTTATCTGAATATAAATGGTTCCACCTGAGAGACAATGCGTTGTTTTCCCATGATAACCCGGCTGAACCGAAGGTCGGGATATAAATTTTCATAAAGTCTTTTCCTTTATATACAGAACAAAACAAACGATTCTTATGGTTAAGTTTGCTTTTGAATTTGAAATGAAAATCGTAAAAATCAATTTCGCTGTTCGACTTTTTTAATAACCAATTTATGTGTGCATTCCTAACATTAAAAAGTAGGGTTGTTTTTTCTTTAATCGGTCCGTCAACGGTATAGTTTCCCGTGAAGGGGCTTATTTTACCCGAGAAACCCCATTTTTCGGAGTTCCCGTCTTTTGTGTTTATGACAATAACAGATGATAATCGACCGCCGTATTTAACGGGGAAAGTATTTTTATAAACATTCATATCATTAACGGCATCAGGGGCAATAGCCGAAAAAAAACCGAACAAATGCGAAGGATTATATATCGGAGCATCATCAATCATTATAAGATTTTCATCCTTAGCTCCTCCTCTGACATAAAATAACACTGACCCGTCTCCGTAAGAAGTTATACCGGGTATTGATTGAATACTTTTAACCACATCAGCTTCCCCGGCAAGTCCGATATTTGCAGTTATCATTTGGTTGGTAAGTTGATTTTTTTTTAGAGAATTTTTTTCAAATACGCTTCTGTTATTATGTTCTGTTACAATAACAATTTCAATTTCCGAAACACTAATTTCAAGATTTGTTGAAATGTTTTTATCCGCGTTTAAATTTATTTCAATAATTGTGTCATTGAAACCGATGTGCGAATAGTTTAAAAAATATTTTCCTGACGGAAGTGTTAAGGAATAAAATCCGTATTCATTTGTTATTGTTCCCAAATATGTGTTATTAATTGTAATTCCGGCACCGATTATGACTTCTCCGTCAGTTTCATTTTTCACATATCCGCTTATTGTATATGTTTTGGTCTTATCATTTTCAATGATTTCTTCGTTTTCGGGGACAACAATTTTCTTTTTTAAAACAATTTGTTTTTCAACAGCAATATATTCAATATTCAAATCTGAAAATAGAATTTTGAAAATTTCTTTAACAGATTTTTTCCTCGCCACTATGCTTAATTTTTGTTTTGTGTTGATTGATTGCGTATTATATGAAAACTTTACATCTGTTTTTTGTTGAATTTCATTTAAAATAAATTCTAAAGTTTTTTGTTTTGCAACAATTGATATTTGTTTTTCTAAATCAATATTTTGTGAAAAAACAGAAATTATGTTACCGAAAAAAAATGCAATAATGAGTATATGTTTTTTTATATTGCCCATTTATTAAGTCAATAAGTGTTGTTATAATAACCCGTTAAAAGTTATAAATCGTTGAAATTAACCCTCCCCTTTTTAATTACAAGAGTTTCCGTCAACATAAACCGTGTTTTTATTTTTAACGAACGAAATATTATCAAAGGTTGCCTGCAATACATTCAAGATACCGTCAATGTCTTGATTTTCAAAAAGGACAGAAATTTTGCAATTTTTTAACTGCGGATTTTTCAGCTCGAACTTAATGTTATAAACCTCTTCCAACAGGGCAAAAATATCTTCCAGAGATTGGTTATTGAAATTGAATATTTTTGTTTTCCAAGAGATGTAATTCTCATTATTTGTTTCAATCTTTCTTATTTTATTTTCCTTTATATCAAAAACAACTTCTTCTCCTGCGGTTAATATTACTTTATCGCTCTTATCTTTATTTTGATATACGGAAACTGTTCCGTTAAAAACAACAACTTGTCTTTTGTTATATACAGAATTAATATAAAACTCAGTTCCCAGAACTTCAACATAAAAACTTTCTGCCTCAACAACAAACGGTTTTGTTTTATCCTTTTCAACTTTAAAATATGCTTCTCCCGCGAGTGCAAGTCGTCGTTCTTCTTTATTAAATTTATTTGAGATGCTTATTTTTGAGTTTTTATTAATGCTGATTTCAGAACCGTCTGAAAGCTTTGTTTCAATAATTTCATTTTGAGCGTATAAAACTTCTTGTTTTTGATAAAATAAATAGAGTGCCGTAAAACCGATTAATAATATTACAGAAGCAATTGCAGCAAAACGATATACGGAAAATTTTGTTTTTGCATTTAAAACGATGTCATCAAAATCGGTTTCGTTTTTAAATATTTCCCATTCGGCATTAATATCTATAGTTTCAATTTCAGGAACTTTTGGATAAGCAGAAATATCCCATATTTTTTGATAGT
Organism: Acetofilamentum sp.; assembly: GCA_020720665.1. Lineage (GTDB taxonomy): Bacteria > Bacteroidota > Bacteroidia > Bacteroidales > JAADGE01 > JAADGE01. The sequence goes on from DYOF01000004.1 coordinate 46,479, forward strand.
CATTAAAGATAATTCTGTTTTCTTTTCTTTCTTTAATCCAATCAAACAATTGTATCTTTTCGGTTTTTGATATATCTCCCGACAGATACTTGAAAATTAATATAATATGTTCGTTATTATCCGGCATTATATTTTCTGTTACTCTTATACACTTGGTTGTGGTTTTACCCTGAATTGATTTGCTTGTTTTTATAGATTATTTATGCAAAATAATATCAGTGTTAAGTATTCTTTCAAATTTTCTCTTAGCTCTTTTAATGCTGTTGACATGTGGGTTTCTACCGTTTTTATTGAAATATTTAACATATCGGCAATTTCTTTATATTTCAAACCTTCGTTTCTGCTCATCAAAAAAACTTCTTTCGCTTTAGGACTTATTTTATTTAATGTTGCATCAATTTTTTTTTGAATTTCGTCTGTTTCATTAAAATAATTATGTTCCCATTGTTTATCGTATTCATTCACTAAAATAAAATCTTCGCGTGTTAATTTTTTATTATCTCTGATGTAATTTAAGCTTCTGTTATTCACCGAAGTAAAGAGGTAAGATTTAACAGAACCTGTCATATTAATATCACTACGCTTTTCCCACAATTTCATAAACACATCATGCACAATACTTTTTGCCTCATCAATATCGTTAACAAATTTGTAGGCAAATGCTGTTAAGGGTTTGAAATGCTCTTTGAAAAGTTTCTCAAAATCCTGTTTGTTAAGGGATGATATTTTTTTTTCTGTATTCAATTATTTACCTTCTGCGTAATCTTTTAAATATTTAAAATATTTACCGAGTTTTCCGTTTTTTGTAATTGTTGCGCGTTCAATAATACCGCGTTCATCATTACCGAATAAGGCGGGAAAAATTTTTTCTGACAAACCGTTTCCGAAATCTACCGATGCATCACGAGGAACTTCTCCCGGAAGATTATCAACAGCCATAACGGTAATATTTTCTTTATCAAATGCGTCTCCTTCTTTTTCAGAATACGGATTGTAACCATAAAACGGATGAGCAATTTCAGAAGCACGAAGTGTTGACGGTATCGGTCCGGCTATATCGCAACTGACATCAGCAATTACAGAAATTTTAAAATCAGCCTCTTTCATATCATCAGTTGTCATAAACTTAGGTGATTTTTCGTCCCAAAAATGACATGCAATGTAAACATCGGCAACTTTGGTATAAGGTTTAAAAGTTGAAATGTACAAATCCGGATGATTAAAAAAATGATGTAAATCAAAATTGTCTCCGTCTTTACGTTTCACATAAGAATCGGGATTTAACTGAGTGAATACGGGATAATTGTAAGTATTTTCTAAAAAATCTTCGGGTAAAATCTGTTTAATTCCTGCTGTTTTTAATATTTCTAATGCACCGTTTGCAACACGCCCGCCACCTGTTATAACAAACTTAACAGGAGGTACTTTAATTTTTCTTAATTCTTGTTTCATTTCATTGATATCGCGGCATTCAATTGCGCGTTTCAATTGAAATGTACCGGTTCTGTTGCCTAATGCAATTAAACCGTTATAGGCACCGACTAAACCTGCCCAATTACCGAAAGCAACAAGTCGCGTACCTTTTTCGTCAGTAAAATATTCATGATCTAACAGCGTAATATTATTTTCTAAAAGTGCCTTTAACAATGGGCGATTATGAATTTGCTCTTTTGCTGTATGTGAAAAAAACATATAAGTTTTATTCGGAATCAGCAGTGGAATGTGAACTTCTTTAACACCGGCAAGAATATCACACTCGCTTAAATCATCGACTACATTTAGTCCTAAATCTTTATATTCCTCATCTTTATAAGCTCTTATTTTACTTGATTGAATATAAAGTTCTATATTCTGAAAGCGTTTTAACAATTCTGCTGCCTGTTTCGGAGCCAGAGCAGTGCGTTTATCCGGCGGTGTTTTGGTTTCTCTTAATATTCCTAATTTATAAATCTTTTTCATAAAAAATTATTGTAAATTTTAACTCAAATTTCAGGCGGAAAAATATGAATTTTTATACAGTTTTCAAAATTTGTTATAAATTTGCATACTTTTTAACATAATTTATTACATAAACATATTTTAATAATTGCATGTTTTTTGTGATTTGTAATTTGGAAAAACAGTTCTTTAACATTTGGGGTCGTTCTTGGTTTTGACAGCATGATACCGGATTTGTAAGCATGTCGAGCAATGTTGATAAACTCGTAAAACTTTTCGGCAGACCTATAAACGGCAATAATAATAATTATGCTCTCGCAGCGTAACCGAAGTTTAGTAAGTTAATGCTTTATTCTGTACCATGTACAGAACGAGATGTCTCACATAAAGGATTGCCTGATTCCTTTATGAATTGAGGCACCGATAACATCAGGATAGTTAATTCGGAGCTTTGACGGTTTAATGAAATTTAAGAAGATAAGCATAAATTTTGGGTGCTTTTTCCCGAGTTTATGATGAAAACTAATAAAAAGATACACATGTAGAAAGCACTTTTGTTACTTGTTTGGACGCGGGTTCGACTCCCGCCGACTCCACGTAAAATTTAGGGTTGAAATTATTCGTTTCAACCCTATTTAATTTGTACGCTAAGCATTCTTTTTGTAAGGTGTAATACATTACCAATCAATTGGTTTATAATCTTTCAAAAATTTTCCCCACATATGTTTGCCGCTGTTTATTCCGTCGAATAAGGGGTCTAAAACACGAGCTGCACCGTCAACAATATCTAAAGGCGGTTGAAAATCATGTGCTTGTTGTTTGAAACTTGATAATTGAATCGGGTCTTCATCTGTAACCCAACCGGTATCAACGGCATTCATATATATCCCGTCTTTGGCAAAATCACTTGCAGACGTATGCGTCATCATATTCAAAGCTGCCTTAGCCATATTTGTGTGCGGATGTCTGTCTGCTTTTTTAAACCGATAAAACTTTCCTTCCATCGCACTGACATTTACAATATGCTTCTTTCCCGTATTCTCCCTACGCATTATATTAACAAGTCGATTTATCAGAACAAAGGGCGCTATTGAATTTACCAATTGCACTTCTAACATTTCCGGTGTTGGAATTTCACCTAATTTTAAACGCCAAGAATTAACCGTTCGCAAATCAATTTGTTGAAGGTCGGCATCTAATTTTCCTTCCGGAAAAACTTCTTCTGAGCTTAAGGAATTATCAAAACTGTAAGGAATTTGAGATAATTTTGCAGAAGCCCTGATACCTATACCGGGTATTCTCCCGTGCCAACTAACCGGTAAAGCCTTTTCAGCTGTTGTGACTTGAAATTCAAGAGCATTTAATTCATTCTTACAAAACTCGAAATTTTTTAATAATTGTTGAGCTTTTTCAGGTAATTCATCAATGTTTTTTGTTTCAGTTTCAAGCATATGTGCATAAAATCCGGCAGGGCGCCTGACGGTTTGAGCGGCATTATTAATGATAACGTCTAATTTATTGTATTGATTTTCAATAAAATGCGTAAACAGTTCAACGCTCGGTATGTGCCGAAGGTCTAATCCGTATATATGAAGTCTGTTGCACCATTTAGGGTAATCGTTTTCTTTTGCAAAACGAATAGCCGAATCATGCGGGAAACGAGTTGTTGCAATAACTTGTGCTCCGGCTCTTAACATCATTAGTGTTGCCTGATATCCTATTTTTAAACGAGAGCCGGTTATTAATACAGTTTGTCCGGTTAAATCGGCGGATTGAAATCGTTTTTGATAATTATAATCGGCACATTCAGGACACATTGCATCATAGAAAAAATGTACTTTTGTATATTCTGCTTTACAAACATAACAATTTCGAGGTGTCGTTAATTCATTTTTTGATAATTGTTCAGGTGCTTCCGGGAGTACTAATTGCATAGGTGCTGTAAAAATTTTTTCATTTCTTGCCTGCCTGATACCGGTATTAGCCCTTGCTTCCTTATCTATTTCTCTGATTTTTTGTTTTAAAATCTTTTTAGCTTCTTTTTGCCTTCTGATTTGCTCATTTTTATCGGGTCTTGAAAGCCGGCCGGCAACACGCATTAAGTTCTCTCTTGTTTCTCTCGGCAGAAGAACAATATCTTCTGTATTTTGCGCTAAATAATTTAGGATTTCTATACTTTTTTCAATTTCTTCTTGTTTGAATTTTTTTGCTGAATTATACTTCTTTCCCTTCATATTAAATTTTTTTTGCGTTGCAAAATTAAAGAAAGCGTTTCAATTATCCTGAATTATATTAATTTTACATCATAATTTGCGTTAATAAATTTATGAAACAAGGTATTTTTATATTATTAATTTTATTGAGTTTTCAGTTGTTTTCTCAAAAGAAAATAAATGCTATAGAAATGCTTGAAAAAGTTAAAAAAGAAGGGGGTGCCATTGTTGAACAGACTATTGATGATAACGGTGATACTTTACTTACAATGCGTTTAAAACCTATAATTATTTATCCCAAAAGAACTTTTAAAAACAAACGCCATCAAAAAATGTATAACCGAATGGTAAACAACATTAAAAAAGTTTACCCCTACTCTGTAATTATAAAAAATATTTTTATCGAAACGGAATTTGTACTCCGAAATATGGATAATACTAAACAACGAAAACAATATATTAATGCCAAAGAAAAGGAATTAAAAAAAGAATTTGAAGACGATATTCAAAATTTGACCTTTACGCAAGGCAGAATATTAATTAAATTAGTTGACAGAGAAACAAAACATACAAGTTACGAATTAGTTAAACACTTTAAAGGGAATATCTCAGCATTTTTTTGGCAAGGAATTGCTAAAATTTTCCAAACCGATTTGAAGTATGAATACGACCCTGACGGAACCGATAAATGGATTGAAGAAATTGTTGCAAAAATTGAAAACGGTCAATTGTAGTTCTTCGGCACTCTATTTCAAAAGTTCGTTAATTATTGACTCCATATATTCTCCTCCCCAATTATTCGCACCGGTTTCATGCACAATAATTTTTTTATCTTTTGAAATTAAGAAGGTTACCGGAATACTTTGAGAAGCAAAAACACTCGGAGCTTGATAATTAGTCGTATAAACAGGAAATGTGTAGCCTTTCTTTTTTATAAATGCTTTTGCTTTTTCCGTATTTCTGTCGTTGGAGATGAGCAAAAAAACAACATTCGGGTTTGTTTTGAATTTATCATACAATTTTTGAATACTCGGCATTTCGCCTACACAAGGAGGGCACCATGTTGCCCATTGATTTATGAAAATAACTTTCCCTTCAAATTCATTTAAGTTTACTGATTTCCCTGATAAGTCATTCAATTCCCAGTTAAAATCACTACTGTCAAGTATAATTTGCTCACCTGAGGTTTTTAATGAAGGCTCAATTATCATAGATTTGATTCGATTCACAAAACCGCCCACAGCCACTCTGCTGTCGGGAATAAATAAAGCAATAATTAAAGCAATAAATATAACATCAGAAATCTTGCCTAAACGTGTTTTTTTCTTCCAATACGCACTAAACTTTTCTTTTAAACTTTTCATGTGTCTAAATATTTGTAATTAATTATAGTTCTGATAATTGAATGCATATACTTATTTATAACGCTTGTTCTTTCCTGCACATAGGAACACCTTTATAAATCTGCAAGTAAATAATATCTTCCGTTAGTCATGCTCTTGTGTGTAAAAAATCGTTTTACCCGGGTGTTTCATGTGTCTAAATATTTGTAATTAATTATAGTTCTGATAATTGAATGCATATACTTATTTATAACGCTTGTTCTTTCCTGCACATAGGAACACCTCACTTTCTACCAAATGTAATTGAGGTATTCTGTTAGTCATGCTCTTGTGTGTAAAAAATCGTTTTACCCGGGTGTTTCATTACAATTTTCCTTTATGTTAAATTTCCTTTGCAAATTTAAAAAATACTTTTATTTTATTCGTAAATGTTTTGTAAGAAATATATTATAAGTATTTTTGGGATAAATATTTAGATTAAACCAAAAAAAACAGATTTCCCGATACAGATATGGTTTATAGCTTGCGATTCGTCACAAATTTTAAAATACATTTAAAATAAACTCCATGTTTGAAATAACAACTTTAAAAACACTTTCCGAAAAACAAAAAACCTCAACAACTTACCTTCATAAACCACACAAATTAAACAATTATTGTATAATTGTAATTACAAACGGTTTCGGCTACCATTTTATTGATTTTAAACAATACGATTTTGCCAAAGGAACATTTTTATTTATTGCAAAAGGGCAAGTTCATTCTTTTGATTTTAAACCCGGAAATGACGGTTTCATTATAACGTTTTCTGAAGATTTCTTAACAAACTCATTTAAACATTCATGGAAATTATCAGAAACATGGTTATTCAATTACCACATCGGAATTCCAAAAATTCAATTAAAATCAATTGAACAAGAAGATTTTTTTGATTTAACCGAAAAACTTAATAAAGAATATCACACAAAGAATTTATTTGCTCGCGATGTCATCATACAATCTCTTCTTAACTTATTGGTTTTAAGATCTGAAAGGATAAAAAGAGCAGAATTTTTAAAATATGATAAAACAAATTATACCGATTTGTTTTTCAAGTTTAAACGTTTAACGGAAGAAACTTTTTCAGAAACCAGGAATGCAAATTATTTTGCAGAAAAATTAAGTATTTCATACAAACACTTGAACAAAATTTGCAAGCTTTCTGTGAACAAAACAGCAAAACAATTTATTGATGATTTTATTTTTATGGAATCTAAACGCTGTTTGCTGAGTTCCGGCATGTCGGTTCGCGAAATTTCTGAACACACCGGTTTTGACGAACCTACAAATTTTGTTAAATATTTTAAAAAACACTCAGGGCAGACACCTGAAAAATTCAGAAAAAAGAATAAACCTACTCAATAAAAATGCCGAAATCTTAACATTCCGGCATCTTACGTTTGATTATGAGAAACTCTTTTATTCTTTAACTCTTTGACTATTATCCTGAGCAAAGGTTTAACTGTAACGGCAAATTTTTGTACTAATTCACCGAATTAAATATTGAATTATTTTCCGTCCTTTAGTTTATACGTTAAAAATGTATATTCA
>DYOF01000005.1:0-2969 GCA_020720665.1 Acetofilamentum sp.
TTAAAGGCTGATTTTATTTAATTTTTTTTTATACTTTTGAGACTATCAAATTTGGTAGTCTTTTTTTATTTAATTATGTCCATATTAACAATACTATTTTTAATTCCTTTAATTTTATATATTGTTATAATTTCATCTTATATTTTTGGATTTTATAAATTGAAACAGTGTAATATACAAAACACTATAATACCGGAAGAAAAAAAATACCTGACACTGATAATACCGTTCAAAAATGAAGAAGAACATCTGAACGCCTTAATTGAAAGTATTAAAAACCAAACACTAAACACAAAATATTTTGAAGTTATATTAATTGATGATCACTCTGTTGATTTATCGTTTGACAAATTAGATTCACAAATTAATCAATTACCGAACATAAAACTCATAAAACAAGATATTTCAGTTTCGGGAAAAAAACAAGCATTAATTAAGGGAATAAGACTCGCAGATTCCGATTTAATTGTAACAAGTGATGCCGATTGTGTACACGATTCCATGTGGTTAGAAACTATATTGCATTATTATTTAAGCTACAATCCTAAAATGATAATTGCACCTGTATTAATGAAAGGGAATAGCCTGTTTCAGAAATTTCAATCACTTGATTATTTGAGTTTAACAGCAGCAACTGCCGGTTCTGCAGGTATTAAACATCCGATAATGTGCAGCGGTGCAAATTTATCATACAGAAAGGATTTATTTTTTGAATTTTCAGATGCGATGAATTTGAATTATCAATCGGGTGATGACATGTTTTTTTTACATTCCGTAAAGAAATATTACAGGAAAGAAATTCATTATTTGAAATCAAAAACAGCCGGAGTTTATACAGAAGCAGAAAAATCATTTAATACGTTTTGTAAACAACGCATACGTTGGAGTTCAAAATCAACAGCTTATAAAGATTTTGATACAATTTTCAGTTCTCTTGTTGTATTCGGACTAAATTTATTGTTAATTATTTTACTGATTTTAAGTTTCATAAATGCAAAATTCTTTTTTGCTCTTATTATTATATATGTTTCAAAATTATTGGTTGATTCTGTATTATTAATTATATCGGCTCGTTATTTTAATTTTCTTAAATTATTGCGAGGATTACCGCTTTTGAGTATAATTTATCCTTTTTACATTATATCTGCGGCTATTGCCGGCTTTCTGACTAAATCAAAATAATTGATTATTGTTTGAGAATTTTACTAAGGTAAATTAAATCTTCAGCATAAATTTTTATTATATAAAAACCATTAGATAAGCTGCTGATATTATATAAATTTTTATCCGAACGTAATAAGGTTTTTCCGGCTATACTTAATATTTCAGAATATAAATAATTTTCGCAAGAAATATTTAAGAAATCAGATACAGGATTTGGGTAAATCGTAATATTTTTTTCTGCAATAGAATGCACATCCGAAGCAGCTTCAATTACACTAATATCCCACGCTTGCGATAAAGGTAATGTATTATGAGAAACGGTGTAAACTACGGGTGCGGAACTAAAATTCTGGGGTTGTTCGGATAAGGGATTTACATTAAAGTCTTGATATAAAGTAATTTCAGGAGCTATATTCGTTAAGTCAGTTCCAAAAGGAACCGGAACAACAACAGAATGGTTATTATTGTCAATAACAGTTTGCCCGTTTTGTTCAGGAATTTGAACACCCACAATATCCGGTTCAGCTTTTAACACATAAACCATCCATGATTGAGAAATCTTTGAACTTTCGTTTGTAACCGTATATTGGACAGGACCGATTGAAAAATCGATAATTTCTCCCGAAGCGGGAGAAATTGTATAACCTGCGGGGATTTCTATTTCCGGCTTTAATTGATTTAAAACTGTGTCAGCCGGCATAATAATTTTAACCGTATAATCCGGTTCATTTAAAATTTCGGTTTCAACTATTTGTCCTTCAATAGCAAAATTATTTATCTCAGGATAAGCAGCATCGTATGCCCCTCTTATATTCATTACTAACATCATATCGGGGTATAAGATATTTTCAACATTAACAGGCTCATAAACAGAACATGCAGGTGCTTTAATATAGGTGTTATCCGTTTGTCCTAAATCATTAGAACCGATATATAATTTGTGATTATATTCGGTTCCGTCGGGTACAAAAATTTCGACGACTAATGAATTTCCAAGCGGTATTGATACAGACGGTATTATCGGCATATATTTAATATATCCGGCATCACTGTTATATATGGTTACATTAATTGTATCTCCTTTTTGATGCAGGTTTTCTTGTATTATTTGCTCGCCGTTATAGTCAGACATTACATATGTGATAATCTTTAAAGGCTGCTCAGAACCTGTACCGCTTACGGCTTGGGCAATTCCTATCTGAACTTCTTGTAAACTCCAATCACTGTTTAAATTAAAAAAATTTTTTAAGTCAAATACGCGATAAAATGAATTTGTATAATGAACTCCATTATGATTACATGACACGGAAGTTGACAGGTCTATCATTTGATGTGCTGAATGTGTTAACACAAAAGATGTGTCAATTTTTTGATTAATTTTAGGAAAACAAGTCTTTGATTGATTTTCGGAAAGAGAGAAATATTGTGAGAAAGTTATAAATGTAATAATATTAAATAAAATAAAAAGGGCTGTTTTTTTCATGTGTCTAAAAATTTGTAATTAAATAATATTCTACAAATTGAATGCTTGTCGATAGTTGTTATACTTGTTTCTCTCAGCACATAGGAACACTTTCTTTGAACTAAAAGTAATTAGGGTATTTTGTATGTCATGCTTCTTTTTGTAAAAAATCAATTTACCCGGATGTTTCCTATTCAAAATAAAATTACATTACAAACTTAATATTTATTCAACGATTAAAGAAAAAAAAAAGAGAACCCAAAGATTCTCTTTTTTTATTTTTTTATGAATAATTACTCTGCATCTTTTTCTTCGTCAGTATTTTCAACTTCAGTATTTTCAA
>DYOF01000005.1:3069-53500 GCA_020720665.1 Acetofilamentum sp.
AATAATTACTCTGCATCTTTTTCTTCGTCAGTATTTTCAACTTCAGTATTTTCAATTTCTTTATCTGATTTAACAGTGTCTTCCGTTACCGGTTTTTTCACGTCTTTTGATTTTTGTACTTCTTCAACCTGTGTTTCCTTTTGCTTTGCTTTACCTCTTCGTGTTCTTTTTTTGACAGCTTTTGTTGAGTTATCAGAAAAATAAGTTTGATTGAAATCGACTAATTCGATTATACACATTTCGGCATTATCACCTAAACGGTTACCGGTTTTAAGAATACGTGTATATCCGCCTTGACGTTCAGCGACTTTTTGAGCAATTTCTCGAAACAATTCAGTAACTGCTTGTTTATTTTGCAATTTTCTGAAAACCATTCTTCTGGAATGTGTTGTATCCTCTTTTGTTCTGTTAATAATCGGTTCAACATATATTCTTAACGCTTTGGCTTTGGCAAGAGTAGTTTTGATTCTTTTGTGCTCTATCAATGAAATAGCCATATTTGCGAGCATAGCTTTTCTGTGTGCTGATTTTCTTCCTAAATGATTGATTTTCTTAGCGTGTCTCATTTCTTTATTCCTTATCTAATTTATATTTACTGACATCCATTCCGAATGATAAATCTCTGCTGATTAATAAATCATCTATTTCAGTTAAAGATTTTTTGCCGAAATTTCTAAATTTTAATAAATCGTTTTTGTTGAAAACGACTAATTCTCCTAATGTGTCAACGTCAGCAGCTTTCAAACAGTTAAGAGCTCTGACTGATAAATCTAAATCAACTAATTGAGTTTTTAATTGTTGACGCATGTGTAAAATTTCTTCATCAAATTCTTCATTTTCTTTTTTCTCTTCTGTGTCTAAAGTAATTTTTTCATCAGAGAATAACATGAAGTGTTGAATTAATATTTTAGATGCTTCTTTTAAAGCATCTTTCGGGTAAATAGAACCATCTGTTTCAATGTTGAATATTAATTTTTCGTAGTCAGTTTTTTGACCGACCCGAAAATTTTCGATAGTATATTTAACATTTTTTATTGGTGTATATATAGAATCAACAGCGATTCGACCAATTTCATTTGTATCGATTTCGTGTTCGTCAGCCGAAACATAACCCCTACCTTTATTGATACTCATTTCAATTTGCAAACGAACATCTTTTTCCATGTTGCAAATAACTAAATCGGGATTTAACACTTCAAATTCAGTCATGAAATTATTAAGCTCACCTGCTTTAAATTTGGTTTTTCCGGTAATATTCAACATAATTCTTTCGGAATTTGATTCAGCAGAAAGTTTTTTAAAGCGTATTTGCTTTAAATTAAGAATAATTCTCGGAACATCTTCAATTACACCGGTAATTGTAGAAAATTCATGATCAGTGCCTTCAATTTTAACTGAACTTATTGCATACCCCTCTAACGAAGAAAGTAAAATCCTTCTCAATGCGTTTCCGATGGTAATACCATAACCGGGTTCAAGGGGACGAAATTCAAATTGCCCTGAAAATTCATCCTGTTCAATCATTATAACCTTATCCGGTGTTTGAAAATTTAAAATAGCCATAAATAATGTATTTCCTATTTAGAATATAATTCTACTATTAATTGTTCTTTGATATTCTCAGGTATCTCATCTCTTTCGGGTAAGGTAACAAATCGACCTTTTAAATCATCTTTATTCCATTCTAACCAAGAATATTTTGTATGAGATCCTTTTGATAAAGAATCGCTGATTACTTCAATTGATTTAGATTTTTCTCTGACAGCTACTATATCGCCGGGTTTTAAGGTATATGCCGGAATATTAACCATTTCATTATTAACGGTAATATGTCTGTGAGAAACAAGTTGTCTGGCAGCAGCTCTTGAAGAACCAATACCTAATCTGAAAACAACATTGTCAAGTCTGGATTCTAATAACTGTAAAAATACTTCACCGGTAATTCCTTTAATTCCTAAGGCTTTTTTAAACGTATTATAGAATTGTTTTTCTAATAATCCGTAAGTATATTTAGCTTTTTGTTTTTCTTTTAATTGCGTTCCGTATTCTGAAACCTTACTTCTCCTTTTGTTCTGTCCGTGTTGTCCGGGCGGATAATTCTTTTTCTCAAATGCTTTATCAGGACCAAAAATCGGTGAACCGAATTTTCGTGCAATTTTAGTTTGTGGACCTCTGTATCTAGCCATTTTTAATAATATTTACGTTTTTATAATTATACTCTTCTTCTTTTAGGCGGTCTGCAACCGTTATGTGGTATCGGAGTAACGTCCTGTATTTCAGTTACTAAAATTCCGGCTGTATGAATTGCACGAACGGCGGCTTCTCTACCGTTACCCGGACCTTTAACATATGCTTTAACCCTTCTTAATCCTAATTCGTGTGCAACTTTGGCACAATCGTCGGCAGCTACTTGTGCAGCATAGGGTGTATTTTTTTTAGAACCTCTGAACCCCATTTTCCCTGCTGATGACCATGAAATAACCTGTCCCGTAGCATTGGTTAAAGTTATTATAATATTATTGAAAGAAGAATGTATATGTGCTTGTCCTGCAGCATCTACAATAACTTTTCTTTTTTTTGTCGGTTTTGTACTTTTTTTTGCCATATCTTATAACTAACTAATTTTTAAAAAACCCTTCTAATCTTTCTGGTACGTGCGTTATTTTTTGTTTTTTGACCTCTGACCGGTAACCCGATTCTGTGGCGAACACCTCTGTAACAACCAATGTCTTTTAAACGTTTAATATTTAATTGTTTTTCGGATCTTAATTCTCCTTCAATTGTGTAATTATCAACAATAATATTACGAATACTACCCATTTCATCATCATTCCAATCCTGTACTTTTCTGTTTCTGTCTACATTTGCTGCATCAAGAATTTTTTGAGCTGTAGTTTTTCCGATTCCATAAATGTACGTTAATGAAATTTCTCCTCTTTTATTGTCCGGTATATCAACACCTGCGATTCTAGCCATAATTAATTAAGTTTTATATTAACCTTGTCTTTGTTTAAATTTTGGGTTTTTTTTGTTAATAACATAAATTCTTCCGTTTCTTCTGACAATTTTACAATCATCGGTTCTTTTTTTTACTGATGCTCTTACTTTCATAGCTTAATTTTTATATCTGTATTTAATTCTGCCTTTTGTTAAATCATAGGGAGACATTTCAACTCTGACTTTATCTCCGGGTAATATTCTGATGTAATGCATTCTCATTTTTCCTGCAATGTGAGCCGTTAACACATGTCCGTTTTCCAGTTCTACCCTGAACATTGCATTTGATAATGCTTCCTTTACTATTCCGTCTTGTTCTATTGATGGCTGTTTTCCCATTTATCAGCGTTTACATTGAAATTTGGGAAGCACCTGCTCTTCCTGTTATTCTGCCTGATTTAGTTAATCCGTCATAATGACGCATTAATAGATGACTTTCAATTTGCTGTAAAGTATCTAAGACAACTCCGACTAAAATAAGTAAAGATGTTCCTCCGTAAAAATAAGCAAATTCGTTTTGAACACCGGCAATCATTGCAAACGCCGGAAAAATTGCAACTAATGCAAGAAATACAGAACCCGGTAATGTAATTCGTGACATTATTTCATCTAAATGCTCTACTGTTTTTTTACCGGGTTTAACACCGGGAATAAAACCGCCGTTCTTTTTCATGTCCTCAGCCATTTGTGTCGGATTGACGGTAATCGCAGTGTAAAAGTATGTGAAAATTACTACTAACAACCCGAATACAAAATTATACCAAAATCCCATTATATCGGAAAAACTTGCTGCAATTGATACCGCTGTATCGGTATTAAAACGAGCGAACATCATCGGAATAAACATTAATGCCTGAGCAAAAATAATAGGCATAACACCTGCCGCATTAACTTTTAACGGAATATATTGTCTGACTCCGCCATATTGTTTATTTCCGACAATACGTTTTGCATATTGTACAGGAACTCTTCGAACTGCTTGGACTAAAGCTATTGAGGCAACAAAAATTAAAAACAAGAACACCATTTCAACAACAAATACGATAATTCCGCCTCCGGTTGAACCTAATTTTGCAACAATTTCTGCTGAGAAAGCTTGAGGTAATCTGGCGATGATTCCTATCATAATTAATAATGAAATACCGTTTCCGATTCCTTTATTGGTAATTCGTTCTCCTAACCACATTGTGAACATAGTTCCTGCTACTAAAATAACTATTGCCGAAAACCAGAAAAGGTCTTGTCTTTCCATAATAAAAGCACCTGCTGCTTGATATTTAATATTTGCAATATAAGCCGGTGCTTGAAAAGCGGTAATTATTACGGTTAAATATCGTGTAATTTGATTTATTTTTTTCCGTCCGCTTTCACCTTCTTTTTGTAATCTTTGAAAATACGGAACTGCCATTCCTAACAATTGAATAACAATAGATGCCGAAATGTAGGGCATAATTCCTAATGCAAAAACAGATGCTTTGGCAAATGCACCACCTGAAAACATATTAATCATTCCGACAATTCCTGAACTGGCTTGTTCTTGAAGTGCACCGATTGCTAATGGATCAATACCCGGAATAACAACGTGCGCACCTAAGCGATATATTAAAATTATACCTAAGGTTGCAAGAATTTTATTTCGCAAATCTTCTATTGCAATGATATTCTTAATTGTTTGGATAAGTTTTTTCATTAATCTATATTTTTTCTACTGAACCACCGGCTTTTTCAATTGCTTCAACAGCAGTTTTTGAAAATGCATGTGCTTTTACATCAATTTTTTTTGTTAATTCACCGTTAGCTAATATTTTAACTAAATCGCTTTTTTGGATAAATCCGGCATTTCTTAATGTATCAATATCAATTACGGTTAAAGATTTTTCTTCGGCAAGTCGTTCAAGAATATCAATATTGATAGCTTTATATTCAACTCGATTAATATTTCTGAAACCGAATTTAGGTAAGCGTCTGTGAATAGGCATTTGTCCGCCTTCAAACCCGAATCTTCTTGAATATCCTGACCTTGATTTTTGTCCTTTGAGACCGCGTGTTGCAGTACGCCCTTTTCCTGAGCCGATACCTCTTGCGATTCTTTTTCTTTTTTTAACTGAACCTTCTGCAGGTTTTAAATTACTTAAATCCATCGTTTGTTATTTCGGGTATATTATTTTATATTCTCAACAGAAACTAAATGTTTAATTTTTCTTACCATTCCTTTTATTTGCTCTGTTTCAACATGTTCTGCAGAACTGTTTATTTTTCTGAGACCGAGTGCTTCCAGAGTTCTGATTTGTCTTTCGGTGGCACCTATGGTACTTTTTCGTTTTGTAATTCTTATCTTATCCATAATATATTTATTCTATCCGTTAAACACTTTATCAACAGGTATTCCTCTTTGAACAGATACAGTATATGCATCTCTCATCGATAATAATGCTTTCATGGTAGCTTTTACTAAGTTATGGGGGTTTGATGAACCTTTAGATTTAGCTAACACATCTTTAACACCGGCACTTTCAAGTACGGCACGCATTGCACCTCCGGCTTTAACACCTGTTCCGTGTGAAGCAGGAATCATAAGTACATCAGCGCCGCCGAATCGAGCAGTTTGTTTATGCGGAATTGTATTATTTAATACCGGAACTTTATGAAGATTTTTCTTTGCATCTTCAATTCCTTTTTGAATTGATGTTGCAACATCTCCGGCTTTTCCTAAACCGTATCCTACAATACCGTTTTCATTACCTACTACGACAATTGCAGCAAAACTGAAAGTTCTTCCTCCTTTGGTAACTTTTGTTACACGTTTAATTGCAACTAATCTGTCTTTTAACTCTAAATCGGTATTTCGAATTTGTTTTTCTTTACCTTTTATCATAATTACTATAATTTAAGACCTCCGTTTCTGGCAGCTTCAGCTACTGCTTTAACTCTGCCGTGATATAAATAACCGTTTCTGTCGAAAACTGCTGTTGAAATATTTTTGCTTATTGCTTTTTCGGCAACTTTTTTGCCGACTAAACCGGCCATTTCAATTTTATTATTAACTTTTTGCCCTGCGAAATCTTTATCGCTTGAAGCAACGGCTAATAAAGTAGTTTCAGTTACATCGTCAATTAATTGCACCGATATATGTTTATTGCTGCGAAATACAGATAATCTCGGAATTTCATTTGTTCCGTTTATTTTTTTTCTGATACGTTTTTTAATACGTATTCTTCGTTCTCTTTTTGATAAAGCCATTTTTAATAAATTTAATAAAATTTCTAATCGTTTGCAGACTTTCCGACTTTTTTTCTTACAAATTCTCCGTCATATCTGATACCTTTGCCTTTATATGGTTCCGGTTTTCTGAACGAACGAATTTTCGCCGCAATTTGACCTAACAATTGTTTATCAAAACTTTTAAGGGTAATAATAGCATTTTGTCTTTTCTCTTGAACTACTTCAACAGAAACTTCATCAGGCATTTGAAATACAATCGGATGCGAATAACCGACAAACAATTCCAAAAGTTTTCCGGTTGCTTGTGCTCTGTAACCAACGCCGATAACTTCTAATTTTCTTTCAAAGCCGCTTGAAACACCTATTACCATATTGTTTATTAAAACCCTTGATAAACCGTGAAATGATTTATGTGTTTTTGAATCAGACGGTCTGATAAGATGCATAATATTATTTTCCGTTTGAAACGTAATATCGCTGTGAATTTTTTGAAATAATTGACCCAGTTTACCGCTAACCGTAACGACATTATCATCGGATACATTGATTTTAACGCCGGCAGGTATGTTTATCGGTAATTTCCCTATTCTTGACATATCTTGTTTATTATTCTTAATATAAATTTATTAATATACGTAACAGATAATTTCACCGCCGACGTTTTGTCTGACTGCTTCTTTATTTGTCATAACACCTTTTGATGTTGAGACAATAGCTATACCTAATCCGTTTAAAATCCTCGGCATTTCTTTTGATGAAGTATATTTTCTTAAACCGGGAGTACTGACTCTTTGAATATTAGTAATTGCCGGCACTTTAGTTTTCGGATGATATTTCAAAGCAATTTTAATTATTCCTTGTTTATTATCATCTTCAAATTTATAGCTTAAAATATAACCTTGATCAAATAAAATTTCTGTTACCCCTTTTTTCAACTTAGAAGAAGGTATTTCAACAACTTTGTGTTTTGCCATTCCGGCATTTCTGATTCGAGTCAGATAATCTGCAACCGTATCTGTAATCATTTTAATTTCTTTTAAATATTTACCAACTTGCTTTTTTTACACCCGGAATTAAACCTTGCGAAGCCATCTCTCTGAATGTAATCCTACTTATTCCGAATTGTCTCATATAGCCTTTTGGTCTTCCTGTTAAGCTACATCTGTTATGTAATCTGATTTTAGAAGAGTTTTTTGGTAATTTTTGTAAACCTTCCCAATCGCCTTCTTCTTTGAGTTTAGCTCTTTTTTTTGCATATTTGTCAACCAACTTTTGTCTTTTTCTCTCTCGAGCTTTCATTGATTCTTTAGCCATATTTTTTTATTTTTTAAACGGAAATCCAAATTGTTTTAATAATGCAAAACCTTCTTCGTCAGTATTTGCTGATGTAACAAAAGTGATATTCATACCGGAAATTTTCGGCACTTTATCTAACTCAATCTCAGGAAAAATAATTTGTTCCTCGATACCTAATGTATAGTTTCCTCTTCCGTCAAGTTTTGCAGGGATTCCCAGAAAGTCTTTCATACGAGGTATTGCAACCACCAGAAGTTTTTCAAGAAATTCATACATTTTTTCATTTCTGAGAGTTACCATTACACCGATAGGCATTTTTTCTCTTAATTTGAAATTTGATATGTTATTTTTTGATAATCTTTCAATAGCTTTTTGACCTGCAATAATAGTCATTTCTTCTTGTGCATTTGTAACAACTTTTTTGTCGGCAACACCCTGCCCGACACCTTGATTTAAGACAATCTTCTCTATTTTAGGCACTTGCATTACGCTAGTGTAATTAAACACTTTAATGAGAGCAGGAATTATCTCTTCTTTATATTTTTTCTTTAATGTAGGAACTTTTTTTTCCATTATTTAATCTCTTGTTGGTTTTTAGACTTCTTAGAATATCGTACAAGTTTACCTTTATCGTTTGATTTTCGTCCGATTCTTGTCGGATTACCGGTTTCAGGGCAAACTACATTAATATTGGACATGTGAATCGTTGCTTCTTCTTTAACGATACCTCCTTCGGGGTATTTTGCGTTTGGTTTTGTGTGTTTAGAAATTATATTAACACCTTCAACAATAGCTCTGTATGATTCGCGATTTATTTTCAGAACTCGTCCTTTTTTACCTTTATCATTGCCTGAATTAACAACAACAATATCACCTTTTTTTATGTGTAACTTCTTTTGCATGAGTATTATTTTATTTTTTATAGTACTTCAGGAGCTAAAGAGATGATTTTCATATTCGTTTTTCTTAATTCACGAGGAATTGGTCCGAACACTCGAGTACCTCTCATTTCACCTGCTGCATTTAAAAGAACAACAGCGTTATCATCAAAACGAATATATGATCCGTCTTTCCGTCTGATTTCTTTTTTAACTCTTACAACTACACCGGTGGTAACAGCTCCTTTTTTAATATCACTGGAAGGTATGGCACTTTTTACAGTAACCACAACTTTATCACCAATCGTAGCATAACGTTTTTTAGTTCCGCCTAATACTCTGATAACCAGCACTTCTTTTGCTCCGCTGTTATCAGCAACATTTAATCGACTTTCTTGTTGTATCATAATTACTTAGCTCTTTCAATTATTTCAACTAATCTCCATTTTTTTCTTTTGCTAAGCGGTCTTGTCTCAGCAATTTTGACTGTATCACCCATCTTACAAGCATCTTCCTCATCATGAGCAATATACTTTTTAATTACAGTAACAAATTTACCATAAATCGGATGTTTAAATCTTCTTCGAACGGCAACTGTTATTGACTTTTGCATTTTGTCTCCTGTAACAACACCTATTCTTTCTTTTCTTAGATTTCTTTGTTCCATTTTGCGTAATTATCTTTATTAAGATTTACTTTCGTTTTTTTCACGAGAACGAATCTCTGTTTTTAAACGTGCAATTAATCTTTTTGATTCAGTAATTTGATGAGGATTTTCAAGATCGGAAATTTTATGATTCATTCTTAAATTAACAATGTTAACTTTTTCATTTTCTAATCGTTCAAAAATCTCTTTTGGAGATAACTCTCTGATTTCGGAATATTTCATCACTTATATCTGTTTATTCATTTTCAACATAATCTCTTCTGACAATAAATTTTGTCTTAATCGGCAACTTTTGAGCTGCTAAACGCATGGCTTCTTTTGCAACTTTAACCGGAACACCGTCTGCTTCGAAAAGAATTCTACCGGGTAAAACTCTTGCTACAAATAATTCAGGTTCACCTTTTCCTTTTCCCATCCTAACTTCTGCGGGCTTTTTGGTTACCGGTTTATCGGGGAAAACTCTTATCCAAATGTTTCCTTCCCTTTTCATGTATCTTGTAACAGCTTGTCTGGCAGCTTCTAATTGTCTGCCTGTTATCCATGTCGTTTCTAATGCTTTGATAGCAAAAGAGCCAAAAGCTATGGTAGTTCCTCTTCCGGAATTACCTTTCATTTTACCTTTCTGCTGCTTTCTATATTTAGTTTTCTTGGGCTGTAACATGTTCTAAAATTTATATCTTTGTTATTGTTTATCGTTTCTTCTTCCGCCTGTTTTTTTAGTTTTTACGGGCGGTCTTCTTTTTGGTTTGGCTTTTGAAAAATCAGGTGAGAGGTCTTGTTTTCCGAATTTTTCGCCTCTGCATATCCAAACTTTAATGCCGATTAAACCAACTTTTGTTAGGGCGGCGGCACTATGATAGTCAATGTCTGCACGTAGTGTATGTAAAGGAGTTCTACCTTCTTTGTACATTTCGTTTCGAGCCATTTCTGCGCCGTTTAATCGTCCGGAAACTAACACTTTAATGCCTTCCGCACCGATTCTCATAGATGATGAAACTGCCATTTTCACTGCTCTTCTGTATGCAATGTTTCCTTCGAGTTGTTTTGCGATATTTTCAGCAACTATAACAGCATCTAATTCGGGTTTTTTTATTTCAAATATATTTATTTGAATATCTTTTCCCTCGGTTATTTTTCTTAACTCTTCTTTTAATTTATCAACTTCTTGTCCGCCTTTACCTATTATAATACCCGGTCTGGAAGTGGTAATCGTTACGGTTATTAATTTTAAGGTTCTTTCAATAATAATTCTTGAAATACCGGCTTTTGATAAACGAGTTTTTAAATAATCTCTGATTTGGCTGTCTTCTTTAATTTTATCGGCATATTTATCACCCCCGAACCAATTAGAGTCCCAACCTCTGATTATACCTAACCTATTACTTATCGGATTAATTTTTTGTCCCATTCTGTTATTTTTCTTTACTGTCAATATATAATGTAACGTGATTTGAACGTTTTCTAATCCTATGTGCTCTTCCTTGCGGTGCCGGTCTGTATCTTTTTAACATTCCTGCACCATCTACTCTGACTTCTTTTACAAATAATAAATGTTCTTCAGGTTTAGCACCGTTATTTTTATTTTCCCAATTCGCAATAGCCGATTTGAGTAATTTTTCCATTCTACCGGAAGCCTCTTTCGAATTATATTTTAGAATATCGAGAGCTTTTAATACTTCTTTGCCTCTGATTAATTCAGCCACCATTCTCATTTTTCTGGGAGAAGTTGGACAATTTCTTAAAATAGCAAAATATTGATTTTTTTTTGCTTCTTTAATTTGTTCGGCTCTTTCTTTTTTTCGTACGCCCATTATTTTTTCTTTTTATGTCCTCTGTATGTTCTTGTCGGAGAAAATTCACCTAACCTGTGTCCGACCATATTTTCTGTAACATAAACGGGTATAAATTTTTTCCCGTTGTGAACTGCAATTGTATTTCCGACAAAATCAGGAGAAATCATTGAATTTCTTGACCAAGTTTTAATTACATTTTTTTTTCCGGATTCACCTATTTCGAGTACTCTTTTTTCGAGTTTAATGTCGATATAGGGTCCTTTTTTAAGAGATCTGCTCATATTCTGCTATTTCTTACGTTTTTTTGTTTTTCTTCCTTCGACAATATATTTGTCTGAAACTTTTTTTCCTCTGGTTTTGAAACCTTTAGATAATAGACCTTTGCGTGATCTTGGATGACCTCCTGAAGCTTTTCCTTCTCCACCTCCCATCGGGTGGTCAACAGGGTTCATAGCAACTCCTCTTGTTCTGGGTCTTCTGCCTAACCATCTGGAACGTCCTGCTTTACCTGATTTTAATAATGCATGGTCAGAATTAGAAACGGTTCCTATTGTTGCTCGGCATGTTCCTAAGATTTTTCTTATTTCACCTGACGGCAATTTAACTTGTACGTATTTTCCGTCTCTTGAAACTAATTGTGCATATGAGCCTGCACTTCTGGCAAGTTCTGCACCTTTTCCGGGTTGTAATTCGAGGTTATGAACTACTGTACCTAAAGGAATATCAGATAAAAACAAAGTATTTCCAATTTCAGGCGGAACGTTTTTTCCGGAATTAATTGATTCACCTACAGCTAAACCATTTGGAGCAATAATATAACTTTTTTCACCATCTGCATAGAAAAGTAATGCAATAAATGCTGTACGATTCGGGTCATATTCAACTGTCTTAACAATTGCGGGAATACCGTCTTTGTTTCTTTTAAAATCAATAAACCGATAAGTTCTTTTGTGTCCGCCTCCGACATAACGCATGGTCATACGACCTTGATTATTTCGACCTCCTGATTTACTTTTACCTATTGTTAAAGATTTTTCAGGTTTGCTGAATGTAATCTCTTCAAACGTGTTTACTATTTTTTTTCTCTGTCCGGGTGTAACCGGTTTCATTTTCTTTACTGCCATAGCTTTTTATATATTGCTGTAAAAATCTATTGTATCGCCGTCAATTAATGTTACTATTGCTTTTTTAAACGATTTAGTTTTTCCTTTAATCATACCGGCTTTGGTATGACGATTTCTTCTGGTTCCTCCGTAAATCATTGTATTAACGCTTTCAACCGTAACATTATAAAGTTTTTCAACAGCTTTTTTTATCTCAACTTTATTTGTCGTTTTATCAACAATAAAACCGTACTGATTAAGTTTGTCTGCTTTTCCAGTCATTTTTTCGGTTATTATCGGTTCAATTAGGATATTCATCTGTTTTGATTTAATTCTTATTTGTCAGTTGATTTTTATCTTTTTAATCAAAAAATCAATTTGTTGATTTTTATTTACTTAGGTTGAAATTTTGATTTATTTTTTCAACTGAACTTTCTGTTAAAACTATAGTTTGACTGTTTAACACATCATAAGTTGTTAATTCTGATATTGTTAACACTTTAGACTGCTTTAAATTTCGAGCTGACAAATATATATTTTTATTTTCATTTGATAAAACTAAAATTGATTTTTTATCATTTATTTTTAAATTATTTTTTAAATCGATATACAATTTTGTTTTAGGTTCTTGAAAATCAAAATCTTCCACAACTATAATTTTATTTTCTTTTGCTTTATAAGAAAGTGCTGAATTTTTAGCTAACTGTTTTACTTTCTTATTTAATTTAAATCCGTAATTTCTGGGGCGAGGACCAAAAACTCTACCGCCTCCGACAAAAACCGGGCTTTTTATACTACCTGCACGAGCAGTTCCTGTACCTTTTTGTTTTTTAACTTTTTTGGTACTTGCATTTATTTCACCTTTCTCTTTTGCTTTATGAGTTCCTTGTCTTTTATTTGCAAGGTATTGTTTTACATCAAGGTAAATAACGTGATCATTTGGTTCAAGAGCAAATATTTCATCTGCTAATGTTACTTTTTTGCCGGTATCTTTTCCGGTAATATTAAATACACTCAGTTCCATTACTTCTCAATTAATATGTATGAACCTTTTGAACCCGGGACGGATCCTTTAACTACAACAAGGTTATTCTCAGGAATAACTTTTATAACTCTCAGGTTTTGAATTTTAACTCGATTTCCGCCTGTTCTTCCTGCCATCCTCATTCCTTTAAAAACTCGTGAAGGATATGAAGAAGCCCCTAAAGAGCCGGGAGCTCTTAATCTATTGTGCTGCCCGTGCGTACTGTCGCCGACACCTCTGAAGTTATGTCTTTTTACAACTCCTTGGAAGCCTTTTCCTTTTGAATTGCCGATAACATCGACCCATTCATTTTCTTCGAACATTTCGGCAGTGAGAACTTCTCCTAATTTGTATTCTTTGTTGTCATACAAAGAAAATTCGACGAGTTTTCGTTTAGGAGTTGTATCGGCATTTTTGAAATGTCCTAATTCAGCTTTATTAGCTTTTTTTTCTTTTTTGTCGTCGAAGGCAATTTGAACTGCCTCATAACCGTCGTTTTCGACTGTTTTAACCTGTGTAACAACACAAGGTCCGACTTCTAAAACAGTGCATGGAATACTATTTCCCTCGGCACTGAAGACGGATGTCATTCCGACTTTTTTTCCTATTAATCCGGCCATTGTTTAAATTTTTACCAGTAAATAATCACACTTTAATTTCAACATCTACCCCGCTGGGTAATTCTAATTTCATTAAAGCATCAACGGTTTTTGGAGTTGAACTGTAAATATCGATTAATCTTTTGAAAGCTGAAAGTTGAAATTGCTCTCTCGACTTTTTATTAACAAAAGTTGACCTTAATACAGTAAAGACTCTTTTTTTTGTGGGTAACGGGATAGGACCGCTGACAACTGCACCGGTTGCTTTAACTGTTTTTACGATTTTCTCGGCAGAATTATCGACCAAATTGTAATCGTATGATTTTAATTTTATTCTAATTTTTTGTGCCATCTATTAAAAGCATTAATTATATTTATACAAATATTTTTCCTGTTAATCTGTTAATTATATTTTCTGAAATTCTTTTTTCGACTTCTCCGTAGTGAGAAAACTCCATTGTTGAAGAGGCTCTTCCCGAACTCAAAGTTCTTAGTATTGTAACATAACCGAACATTTCTGAAAGCGGTGAAGATGCTTTTATTATCTGAAGATGAGCTCTTTCTGATGTACCTTTTATTTTTGCTCTTCTTTTATTCAAATCAGAAACGATATCTCCCATATATTCGGCAGGTGTTACAAGCTCAACATCCATAAACGGTTCTAACAAAATAGGTTCTGCTTTAATTGCTGCATTTCTGAATGCTTGTTTAGCAACTATCTCAAATGCTGTTTCGTCTGAAAATTCTTCACTATATGATCCGCCGATAAGTTCAATTTTCAAATTATCTAACGGATAACCTGTTAAAGGACCGTTATTCATTACTTCTTTGAAAGATTTTTCAATGAACGGAATAAACTTTTTTGGAATAATCGAATCATTGGTTCGATTGATAAAAATGTAATTTTCTTCACCACTTGTGTTAAGCGGAGAAAGGATAACTTTAATTTCGGCAAATTTCCCTTTACCGCCGCTTTCTTTACTAAAAATTTCTGTATGCTCTACAGAAATCGTGAGTGCTTCTTTATATGAAACTTGTGGTTTCCCTTGGTTACACTTTACATTAAATTCTCTGTCTAAACGGTCGATTAATATTTCTAAATGAAGTTCACCCATCCCTGAAATAATTCTTTGACCGGTATTCATATCCGTTTTAACTTGGAAGGTTGGATCTTCTTCAGCCAATATCTGTAAGGAATTTGTTAGCTTATCAATATCTTTTTGTGTTTTGGGTTCAATAACTACTCCGATAACCGGTTCAGGAAATTTAATATTTTCTAATATGACTTGTTTGTGTTCTGAAGTGAGTGTATCACCGGTTTGAATATCTTTAAAACCGACAACGGCACAGATATCTCCGGCAAATACTTCTTCCTTCTGTATTTGTTTATTGGCATGCATTTGATAAATATTAGCCAATCTTACTCTTGAATTTGTACGAGGATTAAAAACTGTACTTTTTTCTTTAATTGTACCGGAATAGATTCTTAGATAAGCTAACTTTCCTGTAAACTTATCAGCAGTAATTTTAAATACTAATGCCGATAAGGGTTCATCTTTATCCGCTTTTCGTTCAACGTGGTCATCATTTTGCGGATTTACGCCTACAACGGGTGGTATGTCAACAGGGCTCGGCAAATAGTCAATCACAGCATCCAACAGCATTTGAATTCCTTTATTTTTGAAAGCCGAACCGCAAAATACCGGTATTATTTCTCTTTTTAATACTAATTTTCGTGCAACTTCTTTAAACTCTGAAACTGTTATTGATTCTCTGTTTTCAAAAAAACGCTCCATGATAATTTCATCATGCTCTATAACGCTTTCAATTAATTTCTCTCTCCATTCTTCAACCGATTCTTTCAAATCTTCAGGTATATCACTAACAGCATATTTTGTTCCGAAGAAATCATCGTTATTTAACCAAGAATAAACTTTTCTCTCAATTAAATCTATAACTCCTGAGAAATTATCTTCATTGCCGACAGGTATTTGGAAAGGAACGGCATTTCCTGCTAATTTTTCTTTTATTTGCTCTACAACGCTATAAAAGTCTGCTCCTAAACGATCCATTTTATTAACGAAAGCGATTCTCGGAACTTTATATTTATCTGCTTGCCTCCAAACCGTTTCGGATTGCGGTTCAACACCTCCTACGGCACAGAAAACAGCAACGACACCGTCTAATACACGCAAGGAACGTTCGACTTCAACAGTAAAATCGACATGTCCGGGAGTATCGATAATATTAATTTTATACTTTTGGTCGTTAACATTCCAGAATGTAGTTGTTGCAGCAGATGTAATGGTTATACCGCGTTCCTGCTCTTGCGCCATCCAATCCATGGTAGCTAAGCCGTCATGTACCTCACCGATTTTATAATTCACGCCGGTATAAAACAGTATCCTTTCGGTGGTTGTTGTTTTACCGGCATCAATGTGAGCCATGATACCAATGTTACGTGTATATTTTAAACTATCTGTTGCCATTAAAACGACTAATTCTTAGAATCTGAAATGTGCAAATGCTTTATTAGCTTCGGCCATTCTGTGTGTTTCTTCTTTTCTTTTATAAGCTCCGCCTTCACCTTTGAATGCATCCATAATTTCAGAAGCTAATTTTTCTGCCATTGATTTTCCTCTTCTGGCACGAGCATATTTAATCATGTTTTTCATACTGATAGACATTTTTCTGCCCGGATTTATTTCTGTAGGAACTTGGAATGTTGCTCCTCCGACTCTTCGGCTTTTTACCTCAACTTGCGGAGTTACATTTTCAATTGCTTTTTTCCAAACTTCTAAAGATGTAGCTTCTGTATCCTTTGTTCTTTGTTCAACAATATTAAGCGCATTATAAAAAATATTATAAGAAATATTTTTTTTGCCGTTTAACATTAAGTTATTGACAAATTGAGTGACCATTTTGTCATTATATTTCGGATCAGCTTGGATTCCGAAGTTTCTTTTCTTTTGATTTCTCATATCTTATATATAAGTATATATGATTATTTTTTCTTTCTTTTGGTTCCGTATTTTGAACGTCTTTGAGTTCGTCCATCAACACCTTGTGTGTCGAGAGTTCCTCTGACGATATGATATCGAACACCCGGCAAATCTTTAACTCTGCCGCCTCTTACTAATACAATAGAGTGTTCTTGAAGATTATGACCTTCTCCGGGTATATAGGCGTTTACCTCTTTACCGTTTGTCAATCTTACTCTGGCAACTTTTCTCATTGCAGAGTTTGGTTTTTTGGGAGTTGTTGTATAAACTCTTACACAAACACCTCTTTTTTGCGGGCTTGCATTTAAAGCAGGAGATTTGCTTTTACTTTCTATACGTTTTCTTCCTTTTCTTATTAACTGTTGAATTGTAGGCATTTCAATAAATTTTTTAATTCGGGCTGCAAAGATAGGATATTTTTTTTTTAATGCAATGTTTTTTTGGTTTTAATTTAAAAACTGTGTAAAAATTTTCTTTAATCCGTCTGTCAGAGTGAGAACGGTGAAATATTTTAATAATTTCAGGTATTTTAAATCCTTATTATCAATCAATTACGATAATATTTACAACTAACACCACTTTTCTTGGTTTTTTGGACTAGGTTCATTTATGGAAAAAAATATATTCGGTTATCTATTAATTATAAATCTTCTTAAACTTATTCGTATGAAACACCCTTGTATAATTATTTTTCACTCAGAAGGCGTTCCTATATTAAGAAAGCGGGGTGCAACTCGGAGTCTCACTCACGCGGATACTAAATTCAACACTCAGATTATTAATTAATTATAATTTTTGTTACCCATGAAAACTTTTATCTTATTTTTTTTAGCGTTTATTATCTCAACTCATTTTACGTTTGGGCAAACGACTATTTCCGGTACAGTAACGGATGAAAAAGCAAATCCTTTACCGGGCGTTTCAGTTTTGGCAAAAGGAACTAAAATTAGTACAATGACCGATCATAACGGAAAATATTCAATAAGCGTAACGGCTTATGTCAATTCATTGGTTTTTTCTTATATCGGAATGGAAACCATTGAAAAAGAAATTACCGGAAATATTATGAATATTACAATGACGGCTACAGAGGCTGAATTAGATGAAGTAGTTGTCAGTTCCATCAGTATCAAAAGAGATAAAAGAACTTTAGCTTATTCAACACGATCCGATTACTCTCGAAAATCGGCTTATGCCCCTAAAGGTGAAAGTGCATATAAACCCGTATCGTCAGAACATTCAGATGGCATAACTACCTTTGATACAGACGTTTCCGGAGGAGTTGAAGACGGTGAGAACTCAAAAGTAAAAAGCGGATTACTGACAGCCGGAGAATTAAACGATTACGGAAAATGGGAACTTTGGAAAGATATTTCTTCAAATGAGCTTAAAACATATAAATCTGCATGGCAAATGCAGCCTATAGAAAGATATTGTGTCCAACTGACAAATTATTCTGACCGTCCCGTTGTGAATGCAGATGTTTATCTTCAAACAGTAAAAGGCGATACATTATGGAAAGCAAAAACGGATAACACAGGAAAAGCGGAATTATGGTTGAATATTTTTGACAGCGTATATTCTGAAAACGATTTAATTATAAACATTGCTAAAAATAATCATAATTACAAACTGAATAAACCTGAAAAATTCCATAATGGTATTAATTTCATGAATATTCCGGTAAATTGCAATGTTCCTGAAAAGGCTGATATTGCTTTTGTTGTTGACGCAACCGGCTCAATGGGTGATGAAATTGCCTATTTGAAAGCAGAATTAGAAGATGTGCTCAACAAAATTAAAAAACAACATAAAGATATACAGGTAAATACATCGAGTGTTTTTTACAGAGATCACGGAGATTCGTATTTAGTAAAAAAATCTGACTTTTCAACAGACATAAAAACAAGCATTAATTTTATCAATGAACAAAGTGCCGGCGGCGGGGGCGATTTTCCTGAAGCAGTTGATGCCGGTTTAAATACTGCAATTAATGAATTAAGTTGGAGTGATGACGCATTGGCAAAAGTAATTTTTTTAATTTTGGATGCACCTCCTCATGCTGATAGAGAAAGCATTAAAAATATGCAAAAATTAACTGAAAAAGCAGCTGAGAAAGGAATTCGAATTGTACCCGTAACTGCCAGCGGAATTGACAAAAGTACTGAATATTTGATGCGTTCAATTGCCCTTGCAACAAACGGAACTTATGTTTTTTTGACCGATGACAGCGGTATAGGAAATGCACATATTAAACCGACAACCGATGAATATCAAGTTGAATTTTTAAACGATGTGTTTATCAGACTGATTAAGCAATATTTAACAATACCCGATTGCGGAGAAGAAATTGTTTATGACAACAATGAAATTCAAGATACATCATACATTGTTGATAATTCTGTTATAAAAGACAGCATTTCAGGAGATACAAGCAATTTAACCGATATTCAAGTGATTAAAGAACCGGGTAAAGTAAAATATTATCCCAATCCTACGGTTGATGTTCTAAATATTGAAATAAGCGGGGAAATGGAAGAAATGTTTTTAGCCGATGTTTCGGGAAAAATTTTACAGAGATTTGACATTAAAAATCAAAATAATTTCAGAATAAACATCGGCCGGTATCCGGCAGGAATTTATTTTATTCAATACCAAAACGGCGAACGATGGCAAACCGGCAAAGTTATATTAACAAACAATATATGAACTCCGTTTATAATTTTTAATATTTAAGTCAAGCATAAAAGATTGGAAACCTTTATTAAAGCCTGACAAGTAAAAGCTTCTGTTAGTTGCCCGGCGGATATTATAACCGGCTAAAATAAGGATTGAAAATTACTTATGCTTTGCGTATAACTCGTCGGGCGAATTGTTAAAATGACACATGAATGTTTTAATACATATTAGAAAAATTGTATCAGGCAACCTTTAAATTCTTTATATTGGTATTATCAATCTTAGATTTGGCGTATTTCAATGTTAAATTAAATTCATTTATTTCCATAGAGGGTAATTCAAACATGGCATCAGTCATAATTATTTCGCAAATTGCTCTTAATCCTCTTGCACCGGTTTTAAATTCGATTGCTTTATCTACAATATAGTCTAAAACTTTATTTTCTATTGTTAATTTTATTCCGTCAATTTCAAACAGTTTTATGTATTGTTTTATAATTGAATTTTTAGGTTCGGTTAAAATTTTTCTAAGAACTTCTTTATTTAACGGATTTAAAAATGATAAAACGGGTAATCTGCCGATAATTTCGGGTATTAAACCGAATGATTTTAAATCTTGCGGGGCGATATATTGCAATAAATTATTTTTATCAATTGTATCAACTGCTTTTTTATCAAACCCGACAATTTGTGTATTTAAACGTCTTGCAATTTTTTTTTCAATTCCGTCAAATGCACCGCCGGCAATAAACAAGATGTTTTTTGTATTTACTTGAATCATATTTTGTTCGGGATGTTTTCTACCGCCTTTCGGAGGGACTGCAACAACAGCACCTTCTAATAATTTAAGCAAACCTTGTTGAACTCCTTCACCGGAAACATCTCTTGTTATAGACGGATTATCGCCTTTTCTGGCAATTTTATCGATTTCATCTATAAAAACGATTCCTTTTTCAGTTGCTTCTACATTAAAATCAGCTGCTTGTAATAATCGTGTTAATAAACTTTCAATATCCTCACCTACATAACCGGCTTCTGTTAAAACCGTTGCATCAACAATTGTGAACGGAACATCCAGCATTTTTGCTATTGTCTTGGCTAATAGAGTTTTCCCTGTTCCTGTTTCACCAACCAAAATAATATTCGACTTTTCAATTTCAATTTCATCAGGATTTGTATCTCCGGCTGATAATCTTTTATAATGATTGTAAACGGCAACCGACAGAATTTTTTTTGCTTGTTCTTGTCCGACAATATATTGGTCAAGAAATTCTTTTATTTCTTTTGGTTTTTTTAGTTTGGTTTTCTCTATGTTAAATTTTGATTTATTTGTTGTACGATTTTCTTCCAGAACAATTTCGTATGCTCTGCTTGTACACTCATCACATATAAAACCCGAAACACCTGAAATTAAAAATTTAACTTCATTTCTTTTTCTGTCACAAAATGAACATTTATCCATAAATCAATTTTTGACGGTATTATGTTTGTTATTTTTCATTAAATAAAACTCTGTCAATCATTCCGTAATTCACAGCTTCTTCTGAGGTCATCCAATAATCGCGGTCAGAATCTTTTTCAATTTGCTCAAATGATTTTCCTGAGTGATTTGCAATTATTTGATATAATTCGTCTTTTAATTTTTTAATTTCTTTAAAAGTAATTTCAATATCAGATACTTGTCCTTGCGCACCTCCCATGGGTTGATGAATCATAACACGCGAATGTTTTAATGCGGCGCGTTTACCTTCTTTCCCGGCAACTAATAAAACAGCGGCCATTGACGCAGCCATGCCTGTGCATGTAGTGGCAACATCAGAACTTATATACTGCATCGTGTCATAAATACCCAAACCGGCGTAAACACTTCCGCCCGGCGAATTCAGATAAATTTGAATATCTTTTGAAGGATCGGACGATTCTAAAAATAATAGTTGTGCTTGTATAATATTTGCAACATAATCATCAATGGGTAGTCCGAGAAATATTATCCTGTCCATCATTAATCGTGAAAAAACGTCCATCTGTGCAACGTTTAATTGACGTTCTTCAATAATTGTGGGTGATATATAACTGCTTTGAACGGCATTATAATAGCGATGTAAATTCAAGCTGCTTATTCCTTTATGCTTTGTTGCATATTTATTGAACTCGTTTATATTCATTTTTTTTATTTTTGTTCGTAAAGTTTTTTTAGTTCATCTAAAGTTATGTTTTTTTCTTGTAATTTAGCATTTTCCTTAACAAAATTAATAACTTTATTTTCAATTACACGTTCGGCAAAACGATTTCGGTCATCTTCGCTTTCTAAATTTTTATCGATAAAACTATTCATGTGCTCATCAGATAAAGAACTTAGCGGCAAACCGTATTGTAAAAACCGAGCTTCTGTAAATCGTCTTGATTCGGCTCTTAATTCTTCATTTGAAATTTTAAAATCCTGTTCTTTTGCAATTTTGCTTTTAACTAATTGCCAAATAGTATCTTTTTCAAACAAAGGATATTCGTTCTCTAAAATTTCATCAGTTAATTTTCCTTCCTTATCGGTAGCTTTCAGCCATTTTTTTAAAAACTTTTCAGGTAATGCAACATTAAGTTTTTTTAATATTGTTTCTTTTACATCAATTCCGAAACGATATTCGGATTCGTCTTTGTAAACATTTTCAATATTCTCTTTTATTTTTGAAATAAATTCGTCTTCTGATTTTATGGTATCGGAGCCGAATATTTTATCATACAGTTCTTGGTTTAATTCAGACGGAACATAATCGGTTATTTCTGACACAAGAAATTGGAAATAAGGCTCTATGGTATTCGCTTGTTCTTTCTCAATTTTCAGAATTCCTGCAATTTCGGTATTATTAGGGAAGGCTTTTTTTATATCAAAATTAACGGTTTCATCTTTTTTTATTGCTATAAATTTTTTCTTTTCTTTTTCGTCTTTTATAATATCAACGGCAATCATAGTTTGTTCGGAAAATAAGCCGTTTTCAACTGTATTTCCGATGCTGTCAATTTGTATAATATTGCCTTTTAAATATGATTTTTCGGAAACAGATTCTGATTTTTCGGGTTTTGAAAATTGGTTTTTATATCGATCAATTTCTTTGTTTACTGCTTCGTCATCAACTTTTATATTGTAGAACGGAATTGATATTTTATCATTTACCGCAATATCAATAGCCGGAGCTAGACCGATGTCGAATAAAAATTCATGTTCCTTATCGTTTAAAATATCAATGGGCTGTTGTTCGTCTGAAGGCAAGGGTTGTCCTAAAATTTCCAGGTTTTCATTAATTAAATAATCGGATAGGCTGTCTGAAACCAATTTATCAACTTCTTGAATAGTAATTTGGTTACCTACTAATTTTTTTATCATAGAAATCGGAGCTTTTCCGGGTCTGAACCCTTTTATTTGTGCTTTTTTTCTATAATCGTTTAAGCCTTTTAGAACTAATGGTTCATAATCTTCTGCATTTATATTGAGAGAGATTAGAGCATTTAAGTTATCTTTTTCAGTTTTTGTAATATTCATATATAAAAACATTTAATATAAAATAAAAACCGCCTGCAAAAAACAGGCGGATGGTGCGGATGAAGGGACTCGAACCCCCACACCTCTCGGCACAAGATCCTAAGTCTAGCGTGTCTACCAATTTCACCACATCCGCAATTTGCGTTTGCAAAAGTAAGTTATTTTTTTTTTATACAAAATAAATATATTTAATTTTTGATGTTAAAATTTCCATAAAAAAAAATTCCGGTCTCTGCCGGAATTTTTTTTATTTTTGATATGCCGAATTATAATCAGAATTTAAGTATTCTTGCGGTACATCTTTAAATTGAATTATTTTCAAAACAGGGTTTCCTTGTTTCAACATTTTAAATTCAACTCTCCTGTTGTATTTTTTTGAGGGTTCAAAATATTTTCCGTCTTTTTTGTTTAGTGTAATCGGATTATTTTCGCCATATCCGTAGATAAGAATTTGAGTGTCGGCGACTCCTTTTTTCATGAGGTAATCTTTTACAGTTTCAGAACGTTTTATTGAAAGTTTATCATTGTATGAATTAGTTCCGACGGCATCAGCATAACCGATAATTGCTATTTGAGCATTTTCGTTATCAGCCAGATAATTTGCTAATAATTCTAATTTATCTGTTGAAATAACCGTCATCTTATAGTTATCGAAATTAAAGTATATATTTTCAATTTCAACAATTAATTCTTTAGGTTCGGTTACTTTTGTTCTGTTATTTTTGTCTTCTATTGCTTTTTTAACGCTTTCAATATCATAAATTGTATATTCTGTTTTATTTTCAGATATCGTCCTCGGTGACAAATCGGTATAAATTCTGTCTGCTGATATTCCTTTATTTAAAAGGTAATTTACAGCATTGTCTTTTCGTTCTTTTGACAATTCATTTGTATTTGATAAATAATCTTCGGTTGAGAGATTAACGACCAACATTTCATATTTTTTTAAATTATCGGCAATTAAATCTAATTCAGATTTTGTATAATCAGATAATTCATTTTCATCAGAGTCGAACCCGAATGTTTTGAATTTTTCGGTTTTTCCTTCTTCAATTTTAACTAATACCGGTTCTTTTTGAAGTGTTTCGACCGAAGTCATGTCATCGGAAGTAATGTCTTCTGTGTCAAATACATAATTTTGTGATTCGTAGTAGAATTTATAATTTTTGTCTTTTACGACTACTGTTCTAAATTTGCCTTTTTCCAAATTTAAAGTGTACGTATCGGGTTCTTCGTTTGAATTTATATCAAATACAGTTACAGAACCTTGTTCAATCGGATATAAATCTTTATCAGATTCTTTTCCTTTTACATCGCTGTCCACAATCAATGTATTAGCAGGAAATTCAGTTTTAAAAATTTCGGCGTTATCGGATTTTCTTCTTGTAAAGTAAGCTGTTTCTTCATTCGATAATGGGAAAAAGAATACATCGTCTTCCACTGTGTTAATGGGGAATCCTATATTTTGGACATCGTTTATTGTTCCGTCAGGCAATAAAAAGGCTTTATAGATGTCGTAACCGCCCATTCCTTTGTAACCGTTTGAACTGAAATAAAATGTTATACCGTCAGCTAATAAGTATGGTGATTCTTCGTCTTTTTCGGTGTTGATATTAAGGTTATTAGGTTCGCCCCATGAGCCGTCTGTTTGTTTTTCGGATACCCAAATATCTCTTCCGCCTTTTCCGCCTTTTCTGTTACTTGAAAAATAGAGTTTGGACCCATCGGGTGACAATGCCGCATGCCGTTCGATACTTTTTCGTTTATTGATATTTTTTCCGAGTTTTTCAGGTTTTGTCCATTGATTATTTTCAAATTTACTTGTATAAATATCTCCTAATTTATCTTCTGACGCTTTATATATAAAAATTGTATTTCCGTCTAAGGATAATCCGCCGGTTGCATCATGTTCGAGAGTATTTACAGGAGCTCCGATATTAACCGGTTGATTTCCTTCTTCCCATAACCAAATGTCTTCATAATATTTTCCTTCGTTACTTATTGTTTCACCGCTCATACCGCCCGGTCTTTTAGAAGTAAAATATAATTTTTTCCCGTTTGCCGAAGGAACAGGAGTATGATCATCAAATCCTGAATTTAATATATCAAGACGAGTAACAATTATCGGTTTAAAATCAAAAAATATTTTTTGGGAATTATCAGATTGATTAATTGCATCCTCAAGTTGTTTTTTTTCATCATCGTTTAATTCAAAACTTGATAAAAATTTTAATGTTTCCCTTTCTTCTTCAAACTGATATAAATTATGATATGCTAATGCTTTATAAAAAATAGCTGCTTTTGTATATTCACTTTCTTTATTTTCTTTTTTGTAGTCGTTAATAACTACATCAAATTTTTCGACAGCTTCCGATTCCATATCGGTTTGAAGTTCACAAATTCCTGAATAGAAGTTGTATTCGTGATTTTGTTTGTCTGATTTTAACAATTCTGAATAAATTTTTTCGGCACTTTCAAACCTATTGATTGCAAATAAATCTTGTGCTTCAATTAATTTTTTATTTTTTTTGGTTTGTGCCTCTGAAACAAGAACAATCATCAAAACAGAAATAAGTAATAACAGTGTTTTTTTCATGTGTTTTAAATAAGTTTTGATACAATTTCGCAAATATATAATTATAATTAAAAAATTAAAAATTTTTATTGCCAATGTACATGAATAATTTATAAATGATATAAATATCATCGGTGAAATTATAATTTTTAGCGTACATTAAGTTTAATTTGAATGTTTCATCCGGGTCAGAAATATTGTAAATTACCGGAGCCAATACCCCTTTTTTTATTTTCGGAAGTGCTTCAAATTGTTGTTTTTTTAATTCATTTGAATATCCTACCCAAGATAATTTTCCGAATAAAACTTTAAATATACTTTTCAAAAAATTTATTTTGTTTTCAACTAACAAAAATAACACAGGAAAAAATAATAAAAAAATAATTGAGAAACAAACATCACCGATACGTTTAATTTTCATGTTATATTTATCTGTAATTTTATAGTTATCAATATCATACATTGATTCGCCATGATTTATCGAATGACTTCCGATTATTGTTGAATTATTTACATTAATTATTTTAAAACCAATTGACTTTACCGATATTTTTTTCATTATATAGATTATACTTTCAACTGAATATGTATTTATGTTGAAAATGACATCCGAGATTTTATTTTTTAGTATAAACTCCTTAATTTCTGTGTTTGATAAAAATTCCGGAAGGTTTTTAAAGATAAAAATATCTCTGTTGTTTGTTTTTTGTTCGTATAAATTAAGAATTTCATTAACTTTTTGACGGTTATTTTCATCAACAAATATTAAAACAGATTTTGGTTTTTGATTTTGAAATCCGAATTTTGAAAGGCGTAAAATTGTAAATAAAGCTCTGACAGACCAAGAAAGTATAAGTGCCGATGCTGTTCCTAATAATAATAATGCTCTTGAATACCGATATTGCTCGTTTAATAAGGAGTAAAAAACCAAAATTACAAAAGCACCGACCAATATTCCTCTGAATAGTTTTTTTGAATCAGCAGGTTTTTTGTATCCGTTTGAAATAAAAATTGCTGATAACCAAATAAGTATATATATAGGCACGGCAAAACCCAAATATTCTTCCGGATAATAATTCGGAATATTAAATTTATAAAGCTCCCAAATGGGTTTTAAGAAATAAAATCCTAAAAAAAATAATGCGGCATCCGTTACGGGTAAAAATAATGTGTTAAAAATCCTTTTAAAAACAGATAAACCAGCCCTTAACCAAACGGCTGTTTTTATCAATAAAGAAAATAAAGCTATATTTTTGGATGAAAAATGTTTTTTTGTAAAAATTATCATGGCATTATAAAACAAAAAAACATAATTTAAACTGCCTTTTTTTGTGCTTTCACCTTTGTAATGAATAATTGTAGTGTCTGAAAAGTAATAATTTTTATATCCGGCTTTAATAATTCGATAGGATAAATCAATATCTTCACCATACATAAAAAAGTCTTCATCCAGTAAGCCGGCTTTTTCCAAAGTTTTGCTTCTTAGCAACATAAATGCTCCGGATAACACGTCAACCTGATGAGTTTCATTTTTATTCAGATAGCTTAAATGGTATTTGCCGATTTTTTTTGATTTAGGAAAAAGTTTTGAAAACCCGAAAATCTTATAGAACGAAACAATCGGAGTAGGAAAAGAACGTTTAGATTCGGGTAAAAACTTACCGTTACCGTCAATCATTTGTACGCCCAAACCACCTGCATCGGGCGTATTATCCATAAAATTTAAAATTTTAACAAATGTATCCTCCGGAACTAATGTATCGGGGTTTAACAATAATACAAATTCGGCATCCGTTTTTTTAACGGCTTGGTTATTAGCAACAGCAAATCCAAGGTTTTCCGTATTTTCAATACGTTTAACTTTTGGGAATTTTTGTTTTAGCATATCAACCGAAGCATCTTTTGAATTATTATCTACTACAAAAATATCGGATGAGTTTTCTCCGTATATTTCATCACATTTAATTTGTGCCTGTAAAACACTGTTTAAACATTGTTCTAAAAAGTATTTTACATTATAATTTACTATGATAACAGATAGTTTCATGTGTATAGAAATATGCAATTAATTAAAATTCTGCAAATCGGATGCTTATTGTAATTGATGATACTTGTTTCTCTTTGCACAAAGGTGTTTCATATTTTAAAAATTCAAAATTTAATTTTTAAAAACAATTCGATTTATTATTGATCTTCCTAAGGTAATTTCATCGGCATATTGTAATTCACTGCCTACTGCAACTCCTCTGGCTAATGTTGTTATTGTAATATTGAATGATGTTATTTTTTTGTGAATATAAAAATTTGTTGTATCACCTTCCGGAGTTGAATTTAGAGCTAAAATTATTTCTGCAACTTGCTGTTGTTTAATACGGTCTATTAAACTGACTATTTCAAGGGTTTCCGGACCGATACCGTCCATAGGGGAAATTAAACCGCCCAGAACATGATACAAACCGTTATATTGCCGAGTTTTTTCAATAGCTATAACATCGTTAATATTTTCAACCACACATATTTTTGTTTTATCTTTCAGCGAATTACTGCATATTTCGCAAATATCAGAATCGGAAACATTTTTACAAATTTTACATTTCTTAATGTTTTTTTTTAATTGAACCATGGTTTCACTGAACAACGAAACTTCTTCATCACTTTTTTTTAATAAATGCAAAACCAATCTCAGTGCAGTTTTATTTCCTATACCCGGTAGTTTGGCAAATTCTGAAACTGCATTATTAAGTAGTTTTGATGAGTAATCAAAATTATGCATAAATTAAATAATTTGAATTGTTAATACCATTTTCTGATAGTCTTATTAGGTTTATAATTAGTAATATATTCGAAAGCGGCATCAATAGAGTTTGTAACAAAATAAAGTTCTTTATATTCAGGTTTAGCAAATTTTTCTGTGTAACAAGTTTCAAAAAATGCTAAAAGTGAATTATAAAATCCGTTAATATTTAATATAATAATCGGTTTATGATGATACCCCAATTGTTTATGGGTAATCACTTCCGATAATTCTTCAAGAGTGCCGAATCCGCCGGGCAATGCGATAAAAACATCAGATAACATTGCAAGTTTAGCTTTTCGTTCATGCATATCTTTTGTTATAATTAACTCGTCAGTAATTTGACATGCTAAATTATTTTCTGCAATTCGTTGAGGAATCACTCCGATTAAGTATCCGCCGGTTTGTTTGATATGTTCAGCCATATGCTTCATTAAACCTACATTTGAACCTCCAAAAACCAATGTATAATTTAATTCACTAATTTTAAATGCAATTAATTGAGCAATTTCAAAATAAATTTGATCAATTTGATTGCTTGAAGAACAAAATATACATATATTTTTTTTCATGTGTCTGAATATTTGTAATTAAATAATAATTTGCAAATCGGATGCCTACATATATTCACAATGCGTGTTTTTTCCTGCACATAGGAACACATCATCAATCTGCAAGAAATTAATATCTTCTGTTAATCTTGCTCTTTTGTGTGAAAAAACTTTCTGATTGGTGTTTTATTATACTTAATAAATTATATCTTTCGAGTTTAATATCTAAAGAACAAAAGTAAACAATAATGATTAAAAATGATAAATTTCCGATTAAAGTATTTGTTTTCGGTACTCTGCTTAAAGGAGAACGCTTAGACTATTACATGGACGGCAGTATTTTTGCCGGGAATTATTATACCGAAGGACAATTAATGCAATCTGAAACAGGTAGTGCATATATTGATTTTTCAATTAAGAACACCGCTACTTTCGGAGAGTTGTATTATATGAATTTCCCCGGATTACTCAGAATTGATCATTTAGAAAGCCGTTCAGGTGAGTTTCCGAAAGGTTATGATTTAGATTTAACTCAAATTTGGAAAGCAAATGATAACAATATGAACTTCAATTTGAATGAAGCCGATTATGCATTTGTATATAAAAGAAGAAATGAACCTCAACAAATTTTATCGGGTGACTGGCGAAAAAGATATAAACCGATAAATGAAATTAATGCATTTTTACTGCAAAATTCAAGTGAAAATATAAATTCAGAACGTTTAATCTTTCACATGCTTAAATATTTTAAAAAATAATTTTCTATATTTGTATCTTCTAAAGCATGATATGTTAAAAAAACGCCTTTTAAGCATCCTCTTTTGGTCTGTTGTTTCTGCTGCATTTATAGGACCCGGCACGGTAACAACGGCTACAAAAGCAGGAGTTTTTTTTAATTTTCAATTACTGTGGGCTCTGGTTTTTTCAACTTTTGCCGCATTATTATTACAAGAAGCCAGTGCACGACTTACGATTAACAGCCAATTAAATTTAGGTGAAGCCATTGCTAAAAAATTTGAAGGGAGCACAAATCGTACATTTGTTTTATTTTTTGTTGTAATTGCTATTTTTTTGGGTTGTGCTGCATACGAAGCCGGAAATATTTTGGGAGCGGTTCAAGGTCTTAAAATGATGTTTCATATTCCGAATTATTTTTTCGTCGGGGCAATCGGGTTGCTCGCAATTATCGTTTTTTTTGTGGGATCTGTTCATTCAATTGCCCGTTTTATGGGTTTAATTGTTTTTTTAATGGGCGGAGCTTTTATTTTCACATCAATTTCTCTTAAACCGGATTGGGGGCAAGTTATTCACGGAAGTTTTGTACCTGTTATTCCCTCAGGTACAAATTCAGCAATTTTAATTATGGCATTAATCGGAACAACAGTAATTCCTTATGATTTATTTTTGGGTTCGGGTGCTTTAAATAAAAAACAAAGTTTACAAGATATGAGATTCGGTCTTTCAATTGCAATTATTTTGGGGGGTATTATTTCTATGGCAATAATGGGTGTAGGAAATGCCGTTACGGAATCAATGTCAGAGCAAGAAAAAGCAAATTTTATATCTACCATAAGTTTTGACCGAGACGGCAACGGATATGTGTTATTAACAGAACATTTAAGAAATAAAATCGGAATATTTGCAGTTTATGTTTTCGGAATAGGAATGTTTGCTGCCGGATTTTCTTCTGCGGTAACTTCACCGCTTGCTTCTGCAATTACGGCAAAAAGTTTATTTGAAACAAAAGAAAACAAAAAGCGTTGGCATCAAAATAAGTTTTACTTTAAATCGATTATATTGGCAATACTATCCGTCGGTTTAATTTTCGGATTTTTGGATATAGAACCTATTCCGGCAATTATATTAGCTCAAGCATTTAACGGGTTAATACTTCCGATGATAGCAATTTTTTTGATTTATGTTGTAAACGACCCTGAAATTATAGGTGAAGAACATTTGAACGGTTGGATATCAAATATTCTGATAGGAATTGTATTATGGGGGACAATGTTAATCGGATTTACAAATATTATTACATCTGTTGCAAAAACCTTGAATTTTGATGTTGCTGATAATCAAAACAATATAATGTTAGCAATGATATTAATTTCGTTTATTATAACTGCTTTTATTTTGTGGAAAATATACCGAAAAAGAATTAAACTTGTAGAGCACAGACTTTAAAAATAATCTTACTGTTATTTAAAAATTTCCGGATAAATCAAAATTCCACAGCCACTCTTTTCGTGAATTATTATACGGCAAAACTATTTTTAACCGTTCGGTTTCGGAAACTAACTGATTATTATGTTTATATACAAGCTGACTATAATCTGTAATTAATCACGATTTGGTTTCAGGCAGAATTTTCAAATGTTCGAGCTCAATTAATTTTGCAAATTCAGAAATTTCTTCGTCAGAAAAGTGATACTTTTTTCTTAAATACTTAACCGGGAAAAACGATAATTGGTTCAGTATATTTAATGATACTACAAAATCGGGAGCTGTATTACGTAAAAAATTCGGTTCGGCAAATTTAATGTCATGCAATAAATCATTTTCTGCCTTTTTTTTGTTTCCTTTGAAAGGTTTTCTAAAACACCCGAAATATCAACAGAAATTAATTTAAACTTCGGGTATTTCTTTGATTTATTAATGATTTGCCTCGGATGTGCAATATCAACCAAAATAATCGTTTCAAACATTTCATGGAGTTCATCAAAATGTATATCTATCCGCCGGCCGCTTCCTAAAATAACGGCTGTTCCTTTTTTTTATTCTCCGCGGATTCTAAAATATAGTTCTTTGTATTATAAATATGTGTTTCCCAATTCTTCTTTTCAAATAAATACCGAGTAATTAAACCCTCCTTGTCTTTATTAAATCCAAACTTAGCAGCTATATTTTTTGTTTTAGAATTCAATTTCACTTTGTTTTATTTTTTCAACTCTCGTTTTAGCTTTTCAATTTCGTCTATAAAAAATCGACTGTCTATGATTTTATCGTCAAACAATTCTTTATCTAATCGGTTTATATAGCTGTTTACTTCTGATTTTACATTAAAATCATCTTCAATTTTTTTAATTTCTTCGTTCAATATTTCGAGAAGTTCCGTTTCTTCAATGATTTCAGAGAAATCTTCTGTTCCTGATTGCATCTCCGAAATATTATCTTGGTATTTATTTATCAGAGTTATTTTTTTTTGTTCGTTGTCAATTTTTTTTATTTTATCAGTTGTTTCTTCATATTGTTCTAAAATTATTTCATATTCTTGTAATAATGTATCAAAAAAATCAATTTTTTTAATACCAAGATTAATCTGCTCTCGGTATTGATAAATCAAACGATCAGTTTTCTCTATCAGTTTTTGGCTTACTCCGGAATTTACCGTATCAGCTTTAATAGCTTCATACTTATTTAATTCATCATACCAAAATTTCTGATTAATTTGAAAAATTTCGAAAATAATTTCTTTTGCCCATTTATTAATTTCGGAAACTTTATTATATTCAATTGTTTTTTCACGTTTGCATTTTTCTACGGCAAAATTTATTTGATTTCTGAAACTTTGTTCAAAAAGATTTTCCGGTTCGTTTTTTTTATTTTGAAAATTGAAAATACGACTAAAAATAGATTTCATAAATATAGGCTTAAATGTTACAAAATTAATTGTTTTAAGTTTTAAAATTCTAAATAATTATACAATTAGAACAAGCTCAAAACTATTTAAAATAAGAATAACCGGCAGAAAAAATGCAAAATCATCATAAATAATTAGTTAAATATTTAAAAGAGATAAAAATAATTACTAAAATAATTTTTTAAAATTGAAAACATTCTTAATTTTGCATTAAATGTGAAAATAATATTAACAGTTTAATAAATTAATAGAATTATGAAGAAATCAATAATTATTCTTTCATCGCTTTTTATTGCAGCAGCAATATTTACCGGTTGTAATCCATTAACCAAAATGGTTAAAAAAGCCGGAGAAGTAGATTATAAGACGACGCCTAATCCTCTGGAAATGCATGCCGGAAAAGTTCCGATTGACGTAAAAGTCACTTTCCCTGCTAAATATTTCGGAAAAACTGTAAGTTTAGTTATTACCCCCGAATTAACAGCCGATAATAACTCATCAAAGAGCGTTTCGTTTAAAACACAAACCGTTATCGGTGAAAAATTTGAAGATAACTACCAAGTAATCAGCTACAAAGAAGGCGGTTCATTTTCATTTAAAGACACGATTGCTTATGATTCAAAATTCAGAGCATCTGATTTAAAATTAAA
This sequence comes from Acetofilamentum sp., assembly GCA_020720665.1. Classification (GTDB taxonomy): domain Bacteria; phylum Bacteroidota; class Bacteroidia; order Bacteroidales; family JAADGE01; genus JAADGE01. The sequence goes on from DYOF01000005.1 coordinate 36,075, forward strand.
TTTCCAAATTTCAACTCAAAAAGGAAAATCAGCGAATATTACCGAAGTGAAACTGTGTGACGGAATTGTTACGACACCTGAGTTGGTTGACGGCGGAATGACGATTGACGGAGGTTTAAAAAGAGGAACAGTTTTAGGACAAACAGTTGAAGTTCCTGTGGTAAAACCGGAAGTAAGATTAGAAGTTGAATCAGCTAAATTATTCTTTGATTTACAAAAATCGGATATTAAAAAAAATGAACTGAAGAAAGAAGATATTACTAATTTAAAAACTTCTATTAAAGATGCTTCCGTTAATCCGGATAAAGAATTAAAATCAATTAAAATAGCAAGTTATGCTTCACCTGACGGTCCTCAAGATTTAAATGAAAAATTAGTCGGCGACAGAGGTGAAAATTCAAAATCAGCTTTTGTTAAAGAATTATCAAAAGAAGAAATTGAACAAATTGAAAATAAAGAGTTTGTTATGACAGAAACTACACCGGTTGAAGATTGGGAAGGTTTCAAAAAAGCTGTCGAATCTTCTACTATGGAAGACAAAGAATTAGTTTTAAGAGTTTTAAGTATGTATTCAGACCCTGATACACGCGAAGCCGAAATTAAAAAACTTGCTGCTGTTTATGACAATTTAAGAAAAGATATTCTTCCGTTATTAAGACGTTCAGAAATTAAATTTGAATATCAAGGCAGAGCAAAATCTGACAGTGAATTAAAATCATTAATTGCTTCAAACGCCGGTGATTTACACCAAGAAGAAATGTTGTATGCTGCTTCAATCAGCGATAATGCGGTAAAAGAAGATGCCTACAAAACATATACAACAAACTATCCTGAAGATTGGAAAGGTTGGAATAATTTGGCATGCGTTCAAGCTAAAAACGGCAAATTATCAGATGCTAAAACAAATTTTGAAAAAGTATTAGCAACAAACGGTGATAATCCTGCTGCTCTTAACAATTTAGGTGTATTAGCATTAGCTGACGGTGATTTTGATGCCGCATGGGATTTCTTTGAAAGAGCTGAAAATGCCGGATGCAAATCACCAAGTTTAAAATATAATCAAGGAGTTATTTTAATTAAACGTGCTCAGTACGGTGAAGCTGTTGACCACTTCATAAATAATTCATTTAACAAAGCTTTAGCTCAAACTTTAGCAGGCGACAATGAATCAGCCGTAAATACATTAAACAATTTGGGTAGCAGCGAATATGGTTTATTCTACTATTTAAAAGCTGTTACTGCGGCAAAAGCTAAAAAAGTTGATGATGTAATTGAAAATTTACGAATTGCAATCTCAAAAGAAAGTTCTTTAAAAGCATATGCTAAAGATGATCTCGAATTTAGAAACTTTATTGATAATTCTGCATTCAGAGGTGTAATTGAATAATAAGATTTCTACATAAAAAAACTCTCGCAGAACTGCGAGAGTTTTTTTATGTCAAAAATTCTCCTGTGTATGTTAAATTGTCAGTTATTCAGAAACGGCATACAGTTTGAAAAAGCAGAACTAAAACGATTTAAAATTTATATAATATGCAAAAAGGAAAAATAAATGTAACAGGCGAAGACATTTTCCCTATTATTAAAAAATTTCTATACTCAGACCACGAAATTTTTTTAAGAGAATTAATCTCAAATGCAGTTGATGCAACTCAAAAATTAAAAATTTTGGCATCAAAGGGAGAATACAAAGAAGAATTAGGAGATTTAACCATTCGTGTACATATCGATAAAAAAAAGAAAACAATTACGATATCTGATTCCGGTATAGGAATGAGCGGTGCCGAAGTTGAAAAATATATCAACCAAATTGCTTTTTCCGGTGCCGAAGAATTTATGGAAAAATACAAAGACGACACAAACGCCATAATCGGACATTTCGGACTCGGGTTTTATTCATCCTTCATGGTTTCTGAAAAGGTTGAAATTAAAACTAAATCCTATACAGATGCAAAAGCCGTCAAATGGGAATGTGACGGAAGCCCTTCATTTATTCTTGAAGAAACAGAAAAAGAAACCAGAGGAACAGACATAATTCTTCATATTGATAAAGATTCGAAAGAGTTTTTGGAAGATTCAAAAATTAATGAACTACTCAATAAATATTGCAAATTCTTACCGGTTGAAATTGCCTTCGGTAAAGTGCAAGAATGGAAAAAAGATAAATATGTTGATACGGACAAAGATAAAATAATCAATAATCCTAATCCGGCGTGGACAAAAAAACCCGCTGATTTAAAAGATGAAGACTATAAAAATTTCTACAGAGAATTATATCCCTTAACATTTGATGAGCCTTTATTTAATATCCATTTGAATGTTGATTACCCGTTTAACCTGACCGGAATTTTATATTTCCCAAAATTCAAATCTAATTTGGAAATTCAGAAAAATAAAATTCAACTCTATCAACGTCAAGTTTTTGTTACTGATTCTGTTGAAGGTATTGTTCCTGAATTTTTGACTTTATTACACGGCGTTTTAGACTCACCCGATATACCGTTAAATGTATCAAGAAGTTATTTACAAAGTGATAATAACGTTAAGAAAATTTCATCTCATATCACTAAAAAAGTAGCTGACAGGCTAATAGAAATTTTCACTAACGAACGTGAAGATTTAGAAAAAAAATGGAATGATTTAAAAGTATTTATTGAGTATGGAATACTTAGCGACGAAAAATTCCAAGAAAAGGCAATGAAATTTTTCTTACTTAATAATACCGAAGGAAAATATTTCACTTTTGATGAATATAAAGAACTTGTTAAACCAAACCAAACCGATAAAGACAATTCTGTTATTTATTTATATACCAACGACCGAGAGGGGCAGTTTAGTTTCATTGAAGAAGCAAAACAAAAAGGCTACGACGTATTAATTATGGACGGGCAGTTAGATTCCCATTTTATAAATCACATAGAATCGAAAATGCCCGGAATACGATTTACACGCGTAGATTCTGATGTTATTGATAAATTGGTTGTAAAAGAAGATGGATTTGAATCAAAATTAACCATAGAAGATGAAGAAAATCTGCGACCTGTTTTTCAAAGTCAAGTGCCTGACGAAATGAGTTATTTAGTTACATTTGAAGCTTTATCCGAAACCTCAAATCCGACCATGATTACGCAAAATGAATTTATGCGACGCATGAAAGACATGTCAAAAATGGGAGGAGATGCAGGATATTACGGACAATTACCCGACAGTTACAATTTAGTTATAAATTCAAACCATAATTTAATACTGAATCTAAAGAATAAAATGCACGATTCAGTCGGTAAAGAAATTGAAACAATAAATAAAGAATTAGATACTTTACAAGCCGATTCAGATGCCCTTAAAAAACTTCAAGAAGGTAAAAAAGAAGAAGAAATCGGTCAAGAAGAAAAAGATAAAAGCGAAGAATTAAGCAAAAAAATAAATGAATTAAAGAACAAAAAAACTGAAATACTGAAAACTTACGGAAAAGAAGAAAAACTTGTTAAACAATTGATTGATTTGGGATTATTAGCAAATAATATGCTTAAAGGCGAATCCTTAAGTAAATTTGTGAAAAGAAGCCTTGAACTCATTGAAAAATAAAAAGTTCTAAATTTAAAAAACCGGGTATAATTACTCGGTTTTTTGTCTTACAGTCAGAGTGCGAACGGCAAAGCCCTCGCTGAAAGTTATTGTTTTAATAAAACGAGGTATTGATTATTATAACATGTTGTTTATTAACACATTCGTACCCCGACTTGCGAATTTAAGATAATTACAGAAAACATTTATGTTAAAAACTTGTAATTTTTATATTTATTTTTATATATTTGAAGACTTATTCTAAAGTTGTACTCAATAATGGAAAGTATTTATATCGATAAAACAAAAAAAACACCTTTAATAAATTTGAACTTAAAGGAGAATATTTTTCAAATAAAAGGTCCTTCTTTTTCTGAAGATATTATTGAAGTATACGAACCTGTTATAAAATGGATAGATTCCGAAATACCTTTATTACAAAACGAACTGACTTGTGAATTGTATTTCACGGTTTTAAACAGTGCATCTCATAAAAAGATTTTTCAGATATTAATCATGTTAAATTCATATATGGATGACGGTAAAAAAATTAACGTCAAATGGTTTTATGATGAAGATGATGAAGATATTATGGAGATGGGCGAAGACTTAAATGAACTTATAAATATACCTTTTGAATTAATTACGGTCAAAAATTGATTACAACTTGTAATATAAAATATGATGTTTTTGAATTGATTTTCTTAAAAACATAATTCATTTCGGCATTATTTTTCAATTTCATATCAATTAAGCTTATATCCGGTCTTTTTGCAACATCATCACAAAAAAATTTCTTTAAATAATCTTTAATTTTAGACAAGCTTTTTATTTCCGTTTTATTTATTAAATCAATTTTGTTGCCCAAAGTTAGAGCTTTCCCGTTTAAAATTAAATTACCTGCTGTTAAAAATAACTTGTTATTATTCTTGCTTAGTAAAAAAACACCCCGACTGTTTTCCGCAATATCTGAATTTTCATCATGATGAAACTTATCGGCATAATGAATGATATTTTTAAGCATTATAACGGTTAACTGAAATACTTTTTCCTTTATTTTTAATCCGCCGATTGAATGAGATTCTATTATCGGCAGAATACTTTGTAAATTCTCAAAGGCAAAAGATCCGTTAAAATTCAGTAAAATATTTTCTTTGTTTAGTAATAAATGAAATTTTGAAATTCTTTTTAATGAAACTAAATCATTCGGCTCGTTTTCATCATAATTATCCTTTAATATTAAACGAATTTGATAATAATAATAAGAATATGTGTCATTAATTTTTTGAAAATCGAATTTAAACCGTCCGTTTGTTCTTCTAATCATTGTAATTAAGCCTATACCTCCGCCTCCTTTTTCTGAAACTTTTCCGTCAAGTAATGCTTTATGATATAAAGTTTTTAGTTCTTCGGGTGTACTTTCTTTTAATTTTGTCAGATATTCTTTTAATTTTTTAATGTTTAGATTTTCAATAATGTTTGCTGTTGTAATATAAATAGAATCAATTGTTTTCTGAATTACAAACAAACTCTCTTTTGCTATATCTTCGTCTTCGGGAATATCTTTATGTCTGATAACATTTTGGATGGATTCTATTAACAAATAGGATATTCTTTTTCGGTTATTATAAGCATCTTCATCATTCACAAACTTAGCATCAGTAAGATTCAGAATATTAACGGTTATATTTTCAGAAAAATTACCTCTGTAAACATATTCAATATAATCGCTTGTAACTGACTTGGTCATATCATAAGCTAACTCCATTTGAGTCTTACTTATATCTTCAACGATATTTGAGTTTTCTGATTTCATATTTTTTATATCTGATTATATTTTCAGAGTTTTTCTTTTCCTATAAGATTACCCTTATTATCATAACTCTTCCAAATACCTGTTTTCATATTATTTTTATACTTTCCTTTCTGATTCAACACTCCGTTGTTATCATAAAAAAACCACTCTCCTTCTTGCTTCCCGTTGACATAACTCCCTTTTTGTTTAAGATTCTTATTCGGGTAGAAAACTTTCCATTCTCCTTCAAACTCATTATTAAAATAATTTCCTACTGTGTATAAAGTTTCATCCGGATAAAATGTTTTCCACTCCCCTTCTCTTTGATTGTTTTTATAATTTCCTGTTTCTGCAAGCTCCCCGTTTTTGTAATATACTTTGTAGATTCCGGAAATTTTATCTTTTTCATAAAAATAATCGGCACTTAAAGTTCCGTCAGTGTTAAAAGCAGTTAACTTTCCGTTTAGTTTACCGGTTTCATAGATACATTTTCTTTGAATTTTACCTGATTTATAAAATACATATAAAGTATCTTCTAAAAGATTATCAACTTTTTTCCCTCGGTAATTAATTTCACCGGTTTCATAATAATATTCCCACAAACCGTCAATTATATTATTTTTAAATGTGTAAATTTCTTCTAATGTTTCGTCCTCTCTGAATTTTTCTAATTTTCCGTTCAGTATTCCCGAATTATATTCTCCTCTCACTTCTATTTTACCGTTCGGGTAATATGTAGTTATTATTCCGTGAGGTAAATTATTTTTATAAAATCCGGTTTGTTGTATTGTTCCGGTTTCATAATAATGTATAAACATTCCGTTTTTATTGCCTGAATCAAAGTTTAATTTCGACTTTAAAATTCCTGATTCATAATATAAAAGCCATTCGCCTTGTAATTTATTTTTTTCAAACTTTCCTTCCTGAATTTTAACGCCGTTTTTATTATAATAAGTATATAAACCTTGTTTTATTGTGTCTGAATTTAAAATTAATGCAAAATAATCCTCTTTAACTCTGTCTTTATTACCGGAATAAAAGGTCTGTATATGTATCTGACCATACGAATTTATTACATTAAAAAATGTAAAAAAAAATATCAATATATTCCTTTGTTTTATATACACTTACTTATTATTTTTATCTATGATAAGCAAGCGTTCTTTCAACCGCGTACCTTTTATTGATGTATTTTTTCCGTAATCTAATAGTGCAACTAAGGAATATTCACCCGGAGGAAGAGTCGAAGGAATAAAAAATAATATTTCTCTTTGAGCATCAGGAAAAGAATCAAAAAAAATGGGGTCAAATTCATATTCTTCACCGGTATTCAAATCTGCTGCTATATATATCAATTTACATTTTTCGATTGTTACACCTCCATTTTCAATAAGTACCGAAAACATTCTGTGATTCTCTTTTGTACTGATTTTTTCGGTTAATTGATTTACAGATAGTTTTGCTTCCGGTTTTGAAAGCGGTGTTCGGTAAACTTGAACCGCAATTCTGCCTCCTATATTAACAGCTGCCCCCAAACTTTGATCGGCATCAAAACTACTTTTAACTTTTGTTGTTTGCACATAAATCATTGCCCATCTTGTTTTATAATCTTCATCCGGTGCTTGCATAGTAACTTTTATTTCGGTTTTTTCACCCGGATTTAAAGTGAAGAAATTATTATCTAAAGTAATCCAATCCGCACAAGAATTTTTTGTCGAGTTTTTATTAGCAACCATTTTATTTCCGTCTTTATCAATTAAAAAATCAACTATTGATATTGAAAACGGAGTTTGAAAATTTGAATGGTTTTTTACATACAATATTTTAGACTGAGACTCGCCGGGGTCTATTGAGTATTCAATTTTAACAGGTGAAACCTCAAAATCTTGTCCGTAAAAAAATGAACTTGCAGTATTCAATAAAATAATCAAAAACAGTTTAATTTTATACATTATTTTGGTGTTTAAATAAAAATATCTAAATTAGATTTCCAAATTTAGAAAAAAATTATTAATTTACCTAACTATTAAAACCAAAAAAACACCGAATTGAAAACCTCTTTTATTTTTTACGATAAAAAGATACACATTTCTCTGAAATATAATCTTTTAAATATAACCATAAGAATTTTATTAAAAAAATTCCTTTCTCTTGTATTTTTTTTAATTTTCTTTGAACTTTCATACAGCCAACTCAATGAAAAAGATATAAGCCGATTAAATTCTATTATTGAATCTGCCGAAAATTTTGTTCAAAAAGACGAAATAGGAAAAGCTGCTAATATGTACTATAAAGCAGGCTTATTGTGTTTTGAAAAAAATGATAATAAAAAAGCTATCCCATATTTAAAGGAAGCTGCCAAATTACACGGTGAAATAAAGGAATTTAAAAAAGTAATGGCAATATACAGCAATTTAGGTTTGTTATATGCCAATATGGACGAATATGATAAGTCCTTATCTTATTTTCAACAAAGCCTTATTATCAGAAAAAATTTCGGCAATCAAGAAGAAATAGCATCCGGGCTGCTTGACCTTTCATATGTTTTGGGTATTCAAAATAACTCCAAAGATGCTATTATCAACACCATAAAAGCATTGGAAATATCAACGGAATTAAAAAATTCAAAATTAGTTTTAATCAGTTACAGAATGTTAGCCGATAATTACCAAAAAATAGGTAACGAACAAAAAGCCGCTGAATATTTGGACAAATATGCATCTTACCGCCAACATTTTGAAAAAACAAAAACTGAAGAATTAGTAAGCGAAGAACGTATAAAATCTATTGCCGAATTAAGTATAAAGGATGCAGAAGCTCGTGCAAAACAATTAGAACTTGAATTAATCAGAACAAATAAAGAACTGGCAGAAGATACTCTTTCACGTAAAATAAAAGCCAGAGATGACTCATTAGCCTTAGTTCAACAAATGTTATTCAATGATAGCCTTAAAATTGAATCATATAAGAAAGACAAGGAACTTGCACGTATTCAAAGAGCACAAGAAATTGCTGACCAAAGACTTTATTTAATTGTCTTACTCGGAGTTACAGTACTTGTTGCTACAATTGCATTTGGTTTGTTGCTGATCAACAAAAGAAGAAAAAAACATAATGCGATACTTGCGGCAAATAATAAAAAAATTGCCGACCAAAATAAAAATATTGAATTTAAAAATGCTGAGTTAAGTGATGCATTTCAACGTATTGCCGACCAAAACAAAGATATAAATTCAAGTATTGATTATGCTGTTAATATTCAAAAATCACTTTTACCCAAACAAGAAGATTTGAATAAATACATCGAAGAATCATTTATTTTGTTTAAACCGAGAGATAAAGTAAGCGGGGATTTTTATTGGTTTAAAAAAACAAATACATTTATTAATGAAACCGAAACGCAAACAAAAATATTTATTTCAGCAATCGACTGTACCGGTCACGGAGTTCCGGGAGCATTCCTTTCTATGCTGAGTTATAACTTATTAGATGACATTGTTGAGCAAAAAAGAATATTTACACCATCAGAAATATTAAATAAATTGCATCAAGGTGTCCGAAAATCTTTAAGACAATCTGAAACGAATAACCGAGACGGAATGGATATGGCTCTGTGTGCATACGACCCTCAAAAAAACATATTAGAATATGCAGGTGCTAAAAATCCGCTTATCTATATTAAAGAGAAAAAAGTACATCGATTAAAAGGGGATGTAAAACCTATAGGAGGAGTTATACATGAAAAAAGTGAAAAAACGAATTTCCAAAATAATACAATTCTGATAGACAGCCCGATAACCTGTTATATTTTTTCTGACGGTTTTGCCGATCAAATCGGTGGAGAAACCGGTCGAAAATTAATGACAAAATATTTCCGTAATTTATTAACTGAAATTTATTTAAAACCAATGAAAGAACAAAAAGATATTTTGACAATGTTCTTGAAAAAATGGATGGGTAAAACAGACCAAATAGATGACATTCTTGTAATAGGATTTAAAATAAACCCTAATAAAATTTGAAAATTAAAATTTATTTTGTAGGTTTACCAAAAATTTTAAAATAAAACTTAATTAAAAACCCAATATCATGAAAAAATTATCTATTTCTTTTTTTGCAGTCATACTTTCAGTAGGACTTGCTTTATCCCAACCGATTAAAGATTTCGGAATCATTCCCGTTGGCGTAACTTTAAATTCAATTTTACGATTAAATATTACCAGCGGTGGTAATATAGAGTATGTTGTTAATACAATTGACCAATATACTAACGGATTTGAAGCACAAGCAACCGGTGCTTATGTTACAACATTTACCGTTGCATCTTCTACAAATTTTGCAGTTGATTTATACGGTGATAATGCAAACTTTATAGGAGTAGAAAATAACGGAAATACGTTTGCAATAGGCAAGTTAGGTTATCATACAACATACAACGGTTCAGGTGCAGCAGCAAATTATACGGTAACTCCGGCATCAGGTTCTGAAGTCTCTGTTACAAACGCAGCCGTAACCATTGTTCAACCAAACGGAGCTGCTGTTATTGCAGGAAGTACAGGTGTAAATACCTTTCAAATACATTGGGAGTTGGGTACTCCCGGTTTGGGTGCAGGTAATTTAATCGGACTTTCTTCTGACAGATATACCGTAAATGTACTTTTAGACTTGCGTGCTGCTTTATAATATTTATCTATAAATATAAAAACTATCATTATTTTAATAATGATAGTTTTTAATTTGAACATGCATTTAGCATTACGGTCAATATTTTTAGTTAAATATATCTGTATTTAAACATGGGTTTTTTGAAATTTATGTTTATAAAAATTACGTAACAATCTAAAAATCTTGATTAAATAATTATTATAAAATGGTCAGATATATTTTGATTGCAATTATTTTATTCATTTTTTTTACATCTGAAAGTCAAAATCAAACTACTGCAAGACTCACTATTGAATCCGGAGGTTCCGTTGAATTTATTTTTAATTCATTTTTTGAATACGAAAACGGAATTTCATATAATGATTGGACAAAATTGGGGGTTTATTTTATAGATACAATAGCCGGTGTACCTACTGCTATGACTTGGCAATTAGATGTGAACGCAGATGACGCACAAATCATAGGAGTATTAGGAAATTTGCCGCTGCAAACAATAGAACTTTCAGTCAGCGGAGATCCCGGACCTACTTATTTTGCAGGACGATTACAATTATTAAAAAGTAACCAAAGTATTGTAGAAAACGGACCTCAAACGAATTTAATATTACCGAGTCTGACGAATGTGTTTGTCTCCTACCATTGCGGGGAAACCGCTCCGTTTAAATTATTCGGAAAACCCGCCGATTATTATAGTGTTGATATTGTTTATACTTTATCTGAATATTAGCAATTTACTTAGAAACATTTTATAAAAAGCGTATTTGAATCAACACAATATAAAACAATGCAAACATAACAAACAAAAGATATTTTTTTATAATGAATAACACAATAAGATATCTGTTCATCTTTTTTATTCTGATAATCTTTTCACTGAAGTTATATTCACAAGAGAATTATTATAATAAAGACATTGAAATTAGATACCTTAAAGATAAAGTGGATGTTGCTCTCGGAAAGTCCTTTTTCAATATTCTGCTGATTAAAAACAATTCAAATTCTGAAAAAACGTTCAACGTTCAAATTAATACACCTAAAGGATGGGAGCTTATAGGTAATTCATTTGAACAAATTACCCTTCAGCCGATGGGGAGTTTAAATCTTCCGGTAAGAGTTGCAATTGCAAAAGATGCCAAAGGAGGTGTAGCATACGCTTTAGTTGCTATTATTACTGATATAAACGGAGTAATTTTAGACAATGTTTATAGCTTCGTAAATATACCCGTTGAATCAAAAATTGAGATAGTTACTTCAAAACAATCAAAATATATCGACCATAAAACTCTTAGTTCGGCATTTTCTGTTCAATTAAAAAACACAGGTAATATTGATGAAATTATTAATGTTAAAATGGTAGCCGATAATTCAATTTATTTTGAAGAAACAGAAGAAAATGTGTTAATTGAAGACATTTTGGTCGCATCTAAAACAGAAGAAATAAAAACCTATGAAGTAAAACTAAAGAAAGATATCGATGTAAAAAAATTCAAATACCATAGAATTAACCTGACTTTCAATATGCAGGATACCATAATTAATAAGTCTGTATGGTTTAATTACTTAGATTGGAAATTTGACAACATATATGTAAATACGATAAAACCGCTGAATTTAGAATTAACTGCATATGATATTTTAGGTGCAGATCGTATAAAATACCGAATTCATACATTCGGGAAAATTTTATTGAAGAAAAACAGAGAAATATACTATTCTCTCCACAATCAAAACCAATATGAACAAGGAAATAATCTTTGGAAAAACAGCTACACTGAATTTGTTTATAAAGCACCTAAAACAACTGTAACATTAGGTGATTTTCATAAACAATATGAACAAAGCAATTTCGGACGAGGCATTTCTTTTTCCCAAAAAATTAATGAAAACTTTAAAGTTTCAGGTTTATATACAAGAAATTTATTAAGACCTGTTGATAACTACGGCGGTGCATTTGAATACAACTCCAACAAGATTTTTTCATTTGAATTAGGCGGAGCTTCATCAAATGAGATTACTCAAAACAGCAAATCTTATTTAGCTTATTCCGGACTGACTACTCATATTTTTAAAAAAACAATATCCTTATTATATGCTAACAGTTTAACAAATTACAACTTAACAAATAGTAATTTGAGCACAAAAGGATGGAGTTATAATGCATCATTTAACGGAAAACTTTTTAATACGACAGTAAATATAAACAGCAGATACGGCTCTCCCTATTATTCAGGTTATATAAAAGGCAGGATGTTTACGAACGCAACAAGTTATACGGAATTGTCAAAAAAAAGTAATTTAAATTTATCCTATTTTTTATCAAACTACCGACCTCAGTATTTTGTTGACGAAGCTGTATATTCAGACCGTTTTAATAATATGCAAAAATTAGAAATTACATACAATCGCTATTTAAAAGATAATTTTAGTTTATTTGCAGGACCTGTTTTAGACCAACAAAAAACAAATAATTTTACATCATTAAATCCCGAATCAGTTTTTAACACCTATTCATATCAAGGACAATTCGGAATAAGGTATAATCAACCATATTATCATAATTCTGTTCAAGTTTCGGCTCTATACGGATTAACACAAATAAATAAATATTCTGAATTAATTAATGACAGTCCGGTAATAATTAACACCAACAATCTTCTTTTTAAAATAGGAGAACTCCGATTCGGCTTCAAGAAAAACAACTTTCATTTGCACATTGTTTATCATTTCGGACCCTTTAACATCATTCAACAGTTCAGTTATTTTTACACATCATACTTTCCAAAATCCATACATATAATACCGGCATATGAACAATACTTTTTTAATAAAAAAGTCAGATTCTCTGCAACAGGAATCGTAATTTCAAATCTTACATCTAAAAACAACAGTTTTAATCTAAATTCAACTATCGACTGGGAAATTGGTAAAGGCTGGAATATTAAATTATTAAATTCATCCTCTGTTCAACAATCTAAATTCGGAAACGGATCAAACTACTATTCGTCAAGTTATTTTGAATTAAGAATATTAAAATCATTTAATATCAATCATCCGAGAATAAAATTTTATAATTATAAAACCGTATATTATAAAGACTTAAACGGAAACAGAATACATGATGCCAACGAACCCGGAATTTCTCAGGTTTTGTCGGATATAAAACGAGCAAATCCGGAAGCAGATACAAAAAATCCGAACTACAACAACGAATTTTATACCAATGATTTAATTTCAAATTCGGAAGGTTTTATTGAATATAACAATATTCCGGAAGGAGAATATATTTTAAAATATTCACCGCAAAATTTGAATATCGGAACTTTTGAAACCGAATATGTAGAACGTGAATTTAAAATTGATAAAGATACCGTTTTCCATATACCCTTCATCGAACGGAATAAATTATTCGGAAAAATTAATCTCAATCGCACAAAACATTCAGCATTAGGTGATATCCCCTTAGATAATATAAAAATAATTGTTGAAGGAAATGAAAAAACTTATTCAACTTTAACTGATAAAGAAGGAAATTTCGAATTATATATTCCGGTAGCCGATTATTATAAAGTAAGAATTACAAATATTTTTAAAGAACATTTTAATTTAAGGCAAGAGTATTATATTGTTAAATTTAACGGTTACAAACAATTTGAAATTAGTTTTGAATTTGATGAAAAAGATAGAAAAATCGAATTTGACCCCAACGATTTCCTTATTGATGACGATGTTACCGATAACAATTTTTCATTCGATGATATTAAAATTATAAAACAAACAAATTTAAGGGGAGTTGTAAAAGATGCAAATTCTTTAATTCCGCTACATGCAACAGTTTCAATTTTTAAAAATAATACGAACGATTTAATTTCAGAAACGGCATCAAGTAAACGAACCGGTGTTTATTTCACCTCATTTTTTGCCGGTGAAGATTACAGCATCAAAGCAGAGACGGAAGGTTATTGGACATATCGTGCAAATTTGAACATCAATCAAGTTACAACCTTTGAAAATGTTACACATGATATTTTAATAAAAAAAATAAATCTGGATGACGAAATAAAAACAGATAATTTAAAATTCAATTCAGAAAAGTCAAACTTATCTCCTCTGGCTATGGCTGAATTAGATAATATACTATCCATGTTTTTTGCAAATCCGTCTGTTCATATTGAAATCTCAGGACATACCGATAATGTTGAAGCATTATTAGTAAGCCCCCTTGAATTATCAAAAGCAAGAGCTTCTGCAGTAGCTTCTTATCTGGTTAAAAACGGTTTAGATGAAAAAAGAATTAAAATAAAAGTATTAGGAAACACTTCTCCTGCAACTTTAGATGATTCGGAAACCGGAAGAGCACGAAACAGAAGAGTTGAATTAAGAGTTGCTGCATATTAAACGATTTCTGCTAATAATTGATTGTAAATTATAAAATTTTCATCATCAAAAATTGCAAAAATTACTTTTTTTAAACCTGTTTTTTTATTTGAGAAATTTCTTACGGTACGAATTGCAATTTCAGCAGCTTCTTTCTTCGGAAACCGATACACTCCGGTACTGATATTCGGAAAGGCAACAGAAGTTAATCCTTTTTCCTCAGCAATTTCTATACTTCTTTGATATACACTTTTTAAAAGTTCTCTCTCATTATAATTGCCGCCTTTCCAAACAGGACCTACGGCATGAATAATATATTTTGCTTTTAATTTGAAAGCATCGGTTATTTTGGCATCACCAACAGCACATCCGTTCAGTAACAAACAAGCTTCCAAAAGTTCTGAACCTGCGGCTCTATGTATGGCTCCGTCAACTCCGCCGCCGCCGGTTAATGAAGTATTTGCAGCATTAACAATCGCATCAACTTCTAATTGAGTAATATCACCTCTATAAACAGAAATTTGATACATTAATTTTTAATAACAATTTCAATTTTAACAGGAACATGTCCTTCCTTTATCAAATCAATTTCTTTTGCAGCTTTTTCTGATAAATCTATTACTCGTCCTTTTACAAAAGGACCTCTGTCATTAATTTTCACGATTACACTTTTGTTATTATTCAAATTCGTAACTCTTACATTTGTTCCGAATGCTAATTTTTTATGTGCCGCAGTATATTTAGCAGCATTAAAAATTTCTCCGCTTGCCGTTTTTTTTCCGTTAAAACCGGGTCCGTACCAACTGGCTTCTCCCTTTTCATAAAAATTATACGTGGTCTTATCTTCATTAACTTTCTTAACTCTACATGATGATACGAACATTAAACTTGCAAACATTAAAAATAATAATGTGGTTTTCATAACTCCTGTAATTTTCCTAAAACAAATAAATAATAAAATTCTGATAAATAAAAATAATAGATTTTAAATCTATAAATTTTAATTAAATATTAACATAGCATCATTTCTTTCTTTATTTTTGCTTTCCTCACAACACAGCAATACAAACGATATCAATATATTTTGCTATATTTGCAAAAAATATCAAAATATAAGAAATGAAACTTTGGGATAACGATGTTGAAATACAATTTTTTAAAGAAGCATTAAAAAATTTTGCTTCACCGGAACAATTGTTTTATAAATTGAAAGCCGGAAACTTTGCTTATGTTCCGAAGGGAATGGAAGCAGAAGGACAAACATTACAAGCAAGAAATTCATTAATTGGACAATTTACTGAAAAATGGTCAAAAACATTATTTGAACCAATAGCAAGAAAAATTGGACTTTTTGCTGTGAATAGTGTAGTTTGTGAAGAAATTGGATTATCAAAACAATCAAGTGCCGACCTTGCTTTCTGCACAAAAAATACAACAACACCCAAAGCAGAAGAAATAAAACTACTTTTTGAGATAAAAATGAGTATTGTTTCAAATTATGAATATAAATCTATAAATAAAATCAATTTTGTAGGTGATTATAAACAACATAAAGGAAACCCATCATTACTTCGTTCCGATAGTATGCTGAAAGCTATTGGAAAATCAATAAACATAAGAGTTTCAGGTTTTTCATCAACAAAAATCCCAATTGTAATTTTAGGAAATAGTCCAATTACTGAAAGTTACAAAAGCAAAGTTGATTATTTGAAAAAATCGGGTGTAATTCAAGGTTTTTGGTCTTTAAATCCAATACCAACTGAAACAGATTTCGTGAAAACTACAAAAGATAACGGTTTTCATACTATTTTAAAACCTGAAACATTGTATAAACTTACTAATGATTTAGTAACAAGCGAAATGAATTACTTTTCTTCGATGATTTCTAAAAAAGAATTAGGGCAAATTATAAGTATTGCATCAAAAGAAAAATCAGAAATAGCAAAAGCCGAGAAATTTTTATCACTGATATACAAATAATTATGCAAGTAAAAAAAGGAACAGAAACAAGCAGCTTCGGAACAAACGGACGTATAAACCACGACTCTACAAAATTTTATAATTCAAAACTTTATAAGGAATTAGAAAATAATGTAAAAGTTTCTGACATAGAAAATATTCTTCCCAAAGAATTAGAAAACAAAATATTACTTGGTTCGAGTGAAAATATGTCGATGATACCTGATAATTCTATACATTTAATGATAACATCACCACCTTACAACGTATCAAAAGAATATGATGATGATTTGTCATTAACGGAATATTTAGAATTATTAAAAAACGTGTTTAAAGAAACTTTTAGAGTTCTTGTAAATGGTGGAAGAGCTTGCATAAATGTTGCGAACTTAGGAAGAAAACCATATATTCCTTTATCTGATTACATTTCGCAAATAATGATTGAATTAGCTTACAATATGCGCGGAGAAATTATATGGAATAAAGCGGCAAGTGCAAGTCCTTCAACAGCTTGGGGCAGTTGGCAAAGTGCATCAAATCCAATTTTAAGAGATATTCACGAATATATTTTAGTGTTTTCAAAAGGTGATTACAAAAGAGAAAAAAAAGATAAAGAAAACTCAATTGGGCGAGACCAATTTATGGAATGGACAAAATCAATTTGGACAATGAACGCCGTAAGTGCTAAACAAATTGGGCATCCTGCACCATTTCCCGAAGAATTACCATTTAGATTAATTCAACTCTATTCTTTTAAAGAAGATATAATTTTAGACCCGTTTATGGGTAGCGGAACAACAGCGTTATCGGCTTTAAAATCAACCAGAAAATACATTGGTTTTGATACAAACGAAGATTATATAAAACTTGCTGAAAATAGATTAATGCAATTTAAAAATATGATAAAAATATAAAATGATTTATAAAACACTATATTTATAAGCACTGCCGGGCTAAGCATTAACGAAACAAAACGCAAATATAAACATTTTTGTACTTCAGATAAGTTTTCAATATTTTTGCAAAAATTTAATAATGCAAGAAAATTCAAATATCAGCAATATACTTA
>DYOF01000006.1 GCA_020720665.1 Acetofilamentum sp.
ATGTAATTGCTTTTCCTAAAAATAATGCCGGACGCGATATAATGATTGACGCTCCTGCTTTAATAGACCGTAAACAATTGGAAGAATTAAATTTAATAATAAAACACAAAAATAAAGGGGATTAAAATTCCCCTTTTTATTTAAAATGTGTTAATTGCAGCTCTTATCTTAACTAATTTGGCAATTAAATTTTCTGCATATTTTAAATTCAACATATTAGCACCGTCAGATTTGGCTTCTGCCGGATTCGGATGTGTTTCCATAAAAATACCGTTCGCACCTACCGCTATTGCAGCCTTTCCTATGGTTTCAATCATTTCCGGCTGACCACCGGTAACTCCGCTTGTTTGATTCGGCTGTTGTAACGAATGGGTTATATCTACAATAACCGGAAATGCTGTTTTCTGCATAATAGGAATCGATCTGAAATCGACAATTAAGTCATTATATCCGAACATTGTTCCTCTGTCCGTAAGCATAATGTTTTCATTTCCGGTTTCAAGTACCTTATTTGCAGCAAAAGCCATTGACTCGGCAGATAAAAATTGACCTTTTTTAATATTTACATACTTTCCGGTATTTCCTGCTGCAATTAATAAATCGGTTTGTCTTGATAAGAATGCAGGAATTTGAAGTACATCTACATACTCAGATGCTTTTTCAGCATCTTCTGCCGTATGTATATCGGTAACAATAGGAATTTTAAACGCCTCTCTTACTTTCCTAAGAATTTTAAGAGCCTGAATATCTCCGATGCCTGTAAAAGAATCTATTTTTGAACGATTTGCTTTTTTAAATGAAGCCTTAAAAATAAACGGAACTTTATATTTATCCGTTATCATTATTAAGTGTTCGGCAATCTCAAAAACATTTTTTTCGCTTTCAACAACACAAGGTCCTGAAAGTAAAAAAAAATTATTTTCATCTAAATTTTTGATATAGGGGATGTTTTTTATCATAGTTTATGGTTTAAATTTATTTCTTTGGCGAGATTCCTGAAGCTGCTTAAATTTAGCTTCCTGCGCATTGTTTTGCGGAATGTAAAAGCTTGTGTTTTTTATTTCTTCCGGTAAATATTCTTGTTTTATATAATTATCTTCGTAAGAATGTGGGTATTTATAATCTTTTCCGTAGCCGAGTTCCTTCATTAATTTTGTCGGAGAATTTCTTAAGTGCAACGGTACAGAAAGATTACCTGTTTTTTTTACAAATTCCTGAGCGGCATTAATTGCCATATATGCCGAATTACTTTTTACCGAATTGGCTAAATAAATTGTTGTTTCTGATAAAATAATTCGAGATTCCGGAAAGCCGATAATTTTAACAGCGTTAAAACAGCTTTCTGCAATTAAAAGAGCATTTGGGTTTGCTAAACCGATATCTTCGGCGGCAGATATTATTAAACGCCGAGCAATAAATGCTACGTCTTCACCGCCATCCAGCATTCTGGCAAGCCAATAAATTGCAGCATCAGGGTCACTTCCTCTGATGGATTTTATAAATGCCGAAATAATATCATAATGCATCTCTCCGCTTTTATCATAATAAGCTGTTTTACTTTGCAAGCTGTTTAAAACGAATTGGTTGTTAATAACAACCCTTTCGTTTTCTCCGAATGAATTTATGGTAAGCTCGAGAATGTTATAAAGTTTTCTGGCATCACCGCCGGAATGAAGGAATAAAGCATCTGTTTCATCAACTTTTACATCCTTTTTGATAATTTCTTTATCTGTTTTTAGTGCAATATTCAGTAATTGGTGTAAGTGCTTTTTTTCTAAAGGGTATAACACATATACCTGACATCTGGAAAGAAGCGGAGAAATAACTTCAAACGAAGGGTTTTCGGTTGTCGCACCGATTAATGTTACTGTCCCGTCTTCAACAGCAGCAAGTAAAGAGTCTTGTTGTGATTTGCTGAAGCGATGAATTTCGTCAATAAATAAAATAGGGTTTGGTTTTGAAAAAATGCTTTGATTTTTTGCTTTCGTTATTACTTCTCTGACTTCTTTTACTCCGGAACTGACAGCGCTTAATGTATAAAAAGGTCGATTAAGAGTACTTGCAATTATTTTTGCTAAGCTTGTTTTTCCTACTCCCGGAGGACCCCAAAATATGATTGAAGGGAGAATACCGGAATCAAGAAATTTTCGCAAAACGGAACTTTCTCCGACAAGATGTTCTTGTCCGATAAAACCGTTTAAAGTGTTCGGTCTGAGTCTTTCTGCAAGAGGTTGTGTTGCTATTTTGAATAAATTTAATATGCAAATTTAGATATAAAAAAAGAGAAGACAAACCTGTCTTCTCTTTTCATTTATTATATTTTTCCTATTGCTTCATTTGATTAGAAACTACAATTTGTTTTCCGTTTTTGTCATAAACAACAACAAAAGCGTCATTAACCGTAGTTTTTATTAATTTGTCTCTGAGAGCAGCAGCATCAGAATATCTTGAAAAGTTTCCGACTCTGTATTTAAAATATTTGCCTGAACGAACTGTTTCAATTTCTGACACGTTTTTGTATTTTATTGAAAGCTCATTTTGAGGAAGTTCCGTTTTTGATGCGGCAATTTGAACCATAAATATAAAATCGGACTGAACAACAGGGTCATTACTTTTTTCTTTTTCTGCCGATAGTTTTTTTATCATTGTTCTTGCTCTGTCAACAAATTTACCTTTCGGGAAATTATTAATATATTCTTGATAAGATTCAATTGTGTTTTCGCTTTCTGCAATAGCCCACGCTTCATTATCTTCTCTGTCTGCAATTTTTTTATTTTCTTGATTTAGAACGATATCAATTGCATCTGTTTGTTTTTTTAGGGCAGATTCTTTTAATGAGTTAGCAGAATTTATAGCAGAATTAAGAGAAGACGATGATAGTTTTTGAAGTGATTTTTTATCGCCGACCATTTTATTATATTCTTCCATCTTTTTTTCTGAGCTTTCAATCGTCTCTGTGGCTTCATTATTTAATTTGTTAGCTTTTGTATCATCTCCGTCATCATAATATTCAAAACCGACAATAATTTCAGAATACACAGCTGAAGCATCTTGATAAGCTTTTAAAAAGTCTTTTTCTGCTTGTATTTTTAATTTTTTAGCTTCCCAAGTTTTTTTATCAATTTTTTTTTCTTTTTTCTTCTTTTTTTTCTTTTCCGGCTTATCATATTTTGATTCAATAGCTTCAGCATCACGTAATTTTTTATTTCCGGATTCAATCCATTTTTCAGCTTTTAACAGTAACTCCTTTTGGGCACCGGTGTAAAGCCCCTCAGCAGGAGAGTATGTTAAATTTTGGGCTGTCGTATTTTTGGATAGTAAAAAAAATAAAACCCCGATTGTCAAAAATTTTATTGTTTTCATAATTTATTGTTTATAATAATATTTTATACGAAACAAAGAATTTCATTTAGAAAAAACAAATTCATACAAAAATAAGAAATATTTTAAATAAACAGAATAATTTTTTGAATTATTGTAAAGAAAGGCAACAAATTAGCTTTTTTTAATTTTCCCGGGATTTTTATTTATATAATCTTTCCAACTTTTATATGAACTTTCGCCTATTATTTTTGACCGGTAATGATGGCACAAAGCAACGGCAAGTCCGTCTGTTGCATCTAATTTATCGGGCATAGTTTTGAAATTCAAAATGTTTTGTAAAAAAACGGCAACTTGTTCTTTTGAAGCGTTTCCGTTTCCGGTTACCGACAGTTTAATTTTTCTCGGTGCATATTCAAACACTTCAATATTTTTTGACAATGCAGCAGCAATAGAAACACCTTGAGCTCGACCCAGGGTTAGCATTGATTGAACGTTTTTTCCGAAGAAAGGAGCTTCAATTGCCATTTCTGCAATCTTATATTCTTCGATTATTTGTACCACACGATTATAAATCTGTTTTAAACGTTTGTACGGGTCTTTAATTTTTGTTAAATCAATAAATCCGAATGCCTCTATTGAAGGCTTATTCTCTATAATATTTATAATTCCCCACCCGGTAAAGTTTGTGCCGGGATCAATTCCTAATATTGATAAATTTTTTTCCAATTGACTTTTTTAACGGTTTAACTTTTTGTATAAAAATACCGACAATAATTAAGAATAAGCCTATAAATGTAGTGTAATATAATTGTTCTCCTAAAATAAAATGAATAAAAATGAGTGCTGCAAAAGGAGATAAAAAAACTAAGTTGCTGATACTGTCGTTTCTGTTTGTAATTTGTAAGGCTTTAAGCCAAAGAAAAAATGTAATTCCCATTTCAAATAGCCCGACATATATAACTGCAAAAATTCCGTTTGTTTCAGGAATTATAAAGTCATTTTTTATCAGAACAACTATGCTTGTATAAATAAATCCAAAAACAAAAGCCCAGAAAAGTTTTGTTTGCGCATCGCGTTTATCTTTCTGATTTAAAATCCATGATAAAGCCCAAATTACAGAACTTCCGGCTGCCAGAATAACACCAAGCGGATTTTTAATATCAAAACTTAGCACAGCACCCCTTGTAGATATTACGTAAACACCTAAAAATCCTATAAATAAAGACAGTAAACTAAAAACATTTAATTTTTGACCAAGCATAGGAGCAGAAAGAATAACTAAAACCGCAGGCCACAAATAATTAAGCGGCTGTGCTATTTGTGCCGGAAGAACGGAATATGCTTTAAAAAGAACCAGGTAATATAAAAACGGATTTAAAAAACCGACAAATGAAGAGATAACTAAATTTTTATATGTAATTTTCAATAAACTGTTAATGTTTTTTATACCTATTGAAATTAATAAAAAGCAAATTACGGCTGTAAACGAAGAGAAAAACAAAAGTTGTATAAAATTAACATATTGAAGTGCAATTTTAAACGATACAGCAACCGTTGACCAAAGAAAAACAGCAGACAGAGCAAAAATTACGGCTTTTTTTTGATTATTCATCAGATAAACATTTTTTTACGGCAGATATCCAAGCTTTATACAAACGAGTTCGTTCAATCGCATCCATTTCGGGAACAAACAAATCTTGATTGGGTTCTTCTTGTAAAATCATTTCTTCTGTCCAGAAACCTGTAGAAAGTCCGGCTAAAAAAGCTGTCCCCAAGGCTGTTGATTCAGTGTTTTTTGGTCTGGAAACCGGAATATTCAAAATATCGGCTTGGAACTGCATTAAAAAATTATTAACAGAAGCCCCGCCGTCAACGTTTAAACGAGTTAAATTGATTTCAGAATCCAAAATCATTGCATCTAAAATATCCTTTGTTTGATATGCGAGAGATTCAACAGCCGCTCTGACAATATGGTTTTGGTTCACACCAAGAGTTAAGCCGCAAATTAACCCTTTTGAATTCATGTTCCAATACGGAGCACCCAAACCGGAAAACGCCGGAACAAAATAAACTCCCTCATTCGAGTTTGTTTTTTTTATCATTTCTTCAGTTTCTGAAGCTTGAAAGGGCAACTTAAGTCCGTCGCGAAGCCATTTAATAACAGCTCCGGCAATAAAAACGCTTCCTTCAAGAGCATATGTTGTTTTTCCGTTAATATTCCAAGCAATTGTGCTTAATAATCCGGATTTAGAAAAAACCGGTTTTTCTCCGGTATTCATTAACATAAAACATCCTGTACCATAAGTGTTTTTTGCATTGCCTTTTTGAAAACACTTCTGTCCGAATAACGCAGCTTGTTGGTCACCGGCAATTCCTGCAATAGGAATCGGATGTCCGAATAATTCTGTAGCCGTAACTCCGTATATTTCAGATGAAGGCATAACTGTCGGCAGTATATTTTCAGGAATTTCCAATAGCTTTAGTAAGGTTTTGTCCCAGTTGTGCGTGTTGATATTAAAAATCATCGTACGAGATGCATTTGAATAATCCGTAATATGAATTTTTCCGCCGGATAGTTTCCAAACAAGCCAGGTATCAACAGTTCCGAATAATAATTCACCATTTTTTGCTTTCTCTTCAGCCCCTTCTATATTTTTGAGAATCCAATGAATTTTTGTTGCCGAAAAGTAAGAGTCAATAATTAAACCGGTTTGTTCTTTTATATATTTTTCAAATCCATTCGCTTTTAAAGAATTACAAATATTTAGGGTTCTTTTGTCTTGCCAAACAATTGCATTATAAATCGGTTCTCCGGTATATTTATCCCAAATAATTGTTGTTTCTCTTTGATTTGTAATACCGATTCCTGCTATTTCTGCCGGATTAATTTTCAGCCGTGTTATTAATGTTTTAGCGGTTAAATATTGGTTTTCCCATATTTCGTGAGGATTTTGTTCAACTTCGTTTGGTTTTGGGTAAAACTGTTTAAATTCTTGTTGTTCGATTCCGACTATTTGTTGTTGCTTGTTAAAAATAATTGTTCTGGAACTGCCGGTTCCTTGATCTAATGCCATTATGTATTTTTTTTCCACAACGAAAGCTTTTTTGATTTGATGAATTTTCTAACTATGTTCAATGTTTTCTTGGTATATCAGCTCATAGGTGTCTAAATTTAAACAACATAGGCGATGCAGTTTTGTGAAATCATAAAACCGATGTTTTTTAGTGTAAACACAACCGTTGTCTAAAGGGATTTTTTTCTTTCTAAAATTTATTTTTTCTGTAATTTTCTCTAAATCTACCGGTTTATGCCCGTATATGATTGTTTTGCCGTTGGCTTTATCAAAATCGTATTTGAATTTTCTTGTATTTAAGATGGATGAAACATCTTCAAATGGTTTCTCTTTACTAAAATTAAAACCGGCATGTACAAGAATAAAATCATCAAGCTCAATATAAAAGGGCAGGGATTCAAAGAAGTTTCTATACTTTAGTTTTAGTTTGTTTTTTTTATTTAATAAATCATCACTTTTATTAATTTTTGACATAAAATATACAAAAGACTTTTTATCGTATTCTTTTTCAGCGCGAAGAGCTTGAAATTCATGATTTCCCATTATTGGAAAAACTGAGTACCCGTTTTCTTGTAAATCTAATATGGTGTTTAAAACTCCGCTGCTGTCAGGTCCCCTATCAATATAATCTCCTAATAAATACAATTGATCTTCTTTGCTTAACTGTATTTTTGCAAGCAGCATATTAAAGGTTTTATTGCAACCGTGAATATCTGAAATAACAAACCGACGAGACATAAATGATAACAAAAAAATTAAAACAAAAATCTAAAAAGAATCGGCGTCTTTTCCCGTAATCCTTATTTTATTGATTATTAATATTCTATTTTATCGTCCGAATTTTCCCATTTTTTAAAAGCTTCCAAGGCTTCATTTCTCATTATCTGAATATTCGGGATTTTTCGCTTTTCATACGGTAAGCTGATTTCATCATAAATAAAAGAATCATCAAACCCGATTTTTTTAGCATCTGTTTTTGTATTTGCAAAATAGAGTTTATCTAATCTTGCCCAATATATAGCTCCGAAACACATCGGACAAGGTTCGCAAGATGTATATATTTCACAACCGGACAAATCAAACGATTTCAAATTTTGTGCAGCTAATCGAATTGCCAAAACCTCTGCATGTGCAGTCGGATCATTGTTTTTTGTTACTTTGTTTACTGCTTTTGCAATTATTTTGCCGTCTTTAACAATTACGGCACCAAACGGACCACCGCCGGTTTTTACATTTTCTTTGGATAAGCGAATAGCTTCCTGCATGAATTTCTCTTCCTGATGCATGTCGTACTTATTATAAAAATTTAGCCAAATATATAGAAATTTTTATAATTTATACAGCAACAACTTCTTTGATTTCGGGAATTGAATTTTTTAGGGCACTTTCAACACCAAATTTGAGGGTTTGTATACTCATCGGACAAGAGCCGCATGCACCTGTAAGCCTGACACTTACTGTTAAATCGTCAAAAATATCAACAAAGTCAATATCTCCGCCGTCTGCATTTAAGTATGGTCTGACCATTTCCAGAACTTCATTTATTCGAATAATATAATTTGATTTTTTTTCGGATGTCATATATTTTTTTTTATGAATGGCAGGATGCATTCGGGTCAATTTCTACTTTTTTCGTTGGGTCTAATGTTGCATTTCTTTCCTCAATTTTTTCTGCAATTTTTTTAGAAAGTTCAATAAACGCTTTACCGGAAACCGAGTTCTCATCCAAAGCAATCGGCAATCCGAAGTCGCCGGACTCTCTAATGCTTTGAACTAAGGGAATTTGACCCAATAACGGAATGTTCATTTTTTGTGCTAAATGTTTTAAGCCGTCTTTACCAAACAGATAGTATTTATTTTCAGGTAATTCCTCCGGAGAAAACCAAGACATATTTTCAATAAAGCCGATTACCGGCACTTCAATTTTTTTGGCATTAAACATACTTACACCTCTGAGTGCGTCAGCTAAGGCTACTTGTTGCGGCGTACTGACAATAACTGCGGCTGTTACCGGCATTGCTTGAACAATCGTTAAGTGAATATCACCTGTTCCGGGCGGTAAGTCAATAACAAAATAATCAAGTTCTCCCCAGTCTGTATCTTTTACGAATTGATTTATTGCACTTGTAGCCATTGCACCTCTCCAAATTAAAGCGTCTTCAGGTTTTACAAAAAAACCGATAGATAACATTTTAATTCCGTGTTTTTCAATCGGAACAATTACATCTTTTCCGTTAATTTTTTTTATAGAAGGCCTTGCATCTTCGACACCTAACATTTTAGGGATAGAAGGACCGTAAACATCAGCATCTAATAAACCGACTTTGGCTCCTGATTTTGCCAGTGAAATTGCTAAATTCACAGAAACTGTTGATTTCCCGACACCACCTTTTCCGGAGGCAACCGCCAGTATATTTTTTACACCGGGTAAAACGGTTTGATCGTCAGTTCTTCCGAAAGAAATTTTTTGTACTTCAATTTTTGTAATTGATTTTATTTCAATTTCAAGAGTATCAGAAAGTTTGGAAAGAAGAACTTTTTTACAAGCCGTTTCTATTGATTTAATAAATGGGTTGCTTTTAGGCAGATCAAGAGAAAATGAAATTTTATTTTCCTCGGAAATTAAATTTTTAATTGCATTAATTCCTACCAAGTCTTTTCCGCTTTCAGGGTCTTTTATTTCTGTAAGAATGTTTAAAATCTTGTCAATACTGTATTTCATATGAAAAATGTTTTATAAAACGAATTGTTAATAAGTTTGCAAATATACAAATTTAGATTGATTCTAAACAAGAAGAAATGTTTTTGTGATTTTTTTTAATTAAAGAGAGTTATATTTAGTGTTTTGAAGGGTACCAAAGATATTTTTTAAAATTTTTAACCTTATTATTTACAACTTTCACACCTTCACTTTCAAGAAGCTCTGCCATTGTATTTTGATTTGCAAAATGGTTTTTCCCGGATAAAAGTCCGTTTCGATTTACTACACGATGTGCCGGAACAGACGGTAAAATCACTTCGGATTTATTCAGTGCCCAACCCACCATTCTTGCAGATTTAGGATGCCCGATAAGTTTTGCAATTTCGCCGTATGTTGTAACGTAACCGAATGGTATTTTTCGAACCGTATGGTAAACTTTTTCAAAAAAAGATTCTGATTGAGAATTGCACATTATTTTTTTTGACTGAATAAGAATTCTTTTTCTCTTGCTGAAAGACTGTTATAGCCTTTTTCTTTAATTTTTTCTAATATTCTGTTGAGTTCCTCTTCGTTTTGTTTTTTTTCTGAATTGTAATCCCAATCTGTTTTTGGTTTTGAAAATTTAGAATCTCTCGAAGGTTTCATTTTTGAACGATTTCTCTCATATTTATTTGATTTGAACCAAGAAAAAAGAGAATTTAAAAAATTATTAAAAGATCGGGTAATGTCTTTTCCTTTTTTTATGCTATAGCCAAACCAAAGCCCGTACAAAGCTCCTCCCATGTGTGCTATATGTGCAATTCCGTCAGAAGCATTGTTTCCGCCCTTAACATTTTTCAACATTCCCGCTAAATCAATTATAAAAGCAGTTAATGCAATGTATTTTATTTTTACAGGTCCGAAAAATAATAAATACATTATAAAATCCGGGCGATATGCAACAACCGCAAAAACAATAGACATAACAGCAGCAGACGCACCCACAATTCCTATATTTGGATTGTTAAGAAAATAATTTACTCCGAGATGTATAAATGCTGCAAAAATTCCTCCGAGTAAATAAACTGCAAGCATTTGTTTTTCATTAAAATAGTTAAGAAAAAGTCCTCCGAACCAGAATAACCAAAGCATATTAAATAAAATATGCAAAAATTCAAAATGTGTGAACATATATGTTATCAGAGTCCACGGTTTTTTTAGTAAATCATTAAAACTTCCGGGAACGCTTAGGAATGTCTGAGAATTTTCGGGTAAAAAAAGAAGAACTAAATAAACTGAAATAAAGATGCTTACATTTATGTATATCAGCTTAGTCAGCATAGACCCTTTCTTAAATTTGTTGATTATATCTTTATTAAAATTGTTCATAAGAAAAATGATAATTTAATATTCTTTATAAAAATGACTTTTCGGGCCTTTACCTTTTCCCCATATTTTTACTAAAATAAATCCAAAAAGCATACCGCCCAGATGTGCAAAATGAGCAATATTATCACCGGGTATATTACTTATGCCCCATATCATTTCTATAACAGCATAACCGATAACAAAATATTTCGCTTTAATCGGTATAGGAATAAAAATTATTTGAAGTTCAATATTCGGAAACAACATACCAAATGCAATTAACAGCCCCATAACCGCACCGGAAGCACCAACAGTATATGAATAATTAAGAAATATATTTAATTCTCCGAGTGTTGAGTCTGTATAATTTTTTCCGGAAGCTAAAACATTCATTCCTTCTGTTTTAATATATTCTATAGCATCGGGAGGTAAACCGGAAATCAAAGACCTATATTCAAAATATTTAACCAAAGAGTGTAATATTAAAGCACCGAAACCGGTTATAAAATAATAAATAACAAACTTTTTTGGTCCCCAAACGCGTTCAATAACTTGTCCGAATAACCATAATGCATACATATTAAAAAATAAATGCATAAAATTTCCGTGCATAAACATATGCGTTACAATTTGATACGGTTGAAACATTTTCGAATCAAAATAATAAAGACCTAACATTCTTTTTAAATCAATATTATTTGTAATTATCAGCAGTTCAGTTATTAAGAACATTCCGGCATTTATTATCAAGAGCCCCTTAACAGCTTGCGGTATTCCGGAAAAAAAAGATTGACGACCGTACATAAAAAGGATATAAATTTGCGCAAAAATAAGAAAAGTTTAACAAATTCGTTTTTTTATTTATGAAGTAAAATTTATTTAATAATTTTACACAAAACGAATACGATATGTCAAATTTCACTCAAATTCATTCAAATTGGCGCATAAGAGGAGCTCATTTTTTATCGGTAGTCAGTATAACGATGGTTCTTCTTTTGCTGGGAATTGTATCTTTGATGATGTTTAATGCCAAAATGTTATCGGATTATGTAAAAAAAAATATAGGATTTACCGTATTCATTGAAAATGATACAAAAACAGCCGAAATAAATCGTTTAGAAAACGCATTACAAATAGCGGAATATTCCGAATCAGCAGAATTTATTTCAAAAGAAAAAGCTGCAATGACAATGAAAGAAGAACTCGGAAAAGATTTTACCAATGTCCTTGGGTATAACTCATTGCCAAATTCAATTGAGATAAAGCTAAAACCTGAATATACCTCAGAGGACAGTATGTTAAGAATTAAAAACAGATTAAAACGGTTTAAATTTATTAAAGATGTTTATTATCAGCCGTCCTTAATTTCATTTATAAATGAGAATGTCAGGAAAATGAGTATTGCAGGAATTACAATGTCCCTTTTTTTATTAATGATTGCTTTCAGTTTAATAAGTAACACAATACGGTTATCAATTTTTTCAAAACGGATGCATATCAGAACCGCACAACTCGTCGGAGCAACTAAAAATTATATTAGAAGACCATTCATAGTAAAAAGTGTTTTTTCCGGAATATTAAGTGCTGCAATTGCCTCTTTAATATTAATCGCTGTTATATTTTTGTTGCAAAAAAACTTTGAAAATATCATAACTATAGAAGGTTTAATAGAAATAATTGCTTTTATTTTTGTATTCGGAATAATAATAACCGCAATTTCCGGAAGGTTTGCGGTAAATAAATATCTAAGTTTAAAAACAGACGATTTACATTTTGAATATTAATATCTGGAATAATTAAGTCTTTTGTTTTAAATAATATATCTTTGCAAAATTTTAAAACAGAATAAGTAATGAAAGAAAACTCGCACAACACCGGCTTTGCTCTCGGAAAAAAGAATTACTTATTAATCGGAATCGGATTTATTATCATTATAATCGGGTTTTTATTAATGAGAGGCGGAGCAACAACAGACCCGAATGTGTTCAATGAATCAGAATTATTTAGTTTCAGACGCATTACACTCGCTCCTGTTGTCATACTTTTCGGCTTCGTTTTTGAAGTATATGCAATAATGAAAAAGCCCAAAGAAAACAAATCCGAAGAATAAATTTAAAAAACATATCTTTAAAATGAATTGGTTCGAGTCCCTTTTGTTAGGAATAGTACAGGGGCTTACAGAATTTTTGCCTGTAAGCAGCAGCGGTCATTTAGAAATCGGGAAAGCCTTATTCGGGGATAATTCATCGCCGGAAGAACGATTAATGTTTACCGTTATTTTACATTTTGCAACAGCACTAAGCACAATCGTTGTTTTTAGAAAAGAAATTATCCGAATATTTAAGGGATTATTTCAATTCAAATATAATGAAGAATTGATATTTTCTTTAAAAATTATTATTTCAATGGTTCCGGCAGCCTTAGTCGGATATTTTTTTGAAGATTTAATAGAATCATTTTTTGACGGTCGAATCCTTTTTGTCGGATGGATGTTGATAGTAACAGCAATCCTGTTAGTTCTTGCCGACACGAAGAAAAAAAATACACATGACGTTTCCTTTATAAAATCTTTTATTATCGGCATAGCTCAGGCAATAGCAATTCTTCCCGGAATTTCAAGATCGGGGGCAACCATTTCAACATCCGTATTGTTGGGCATTGAAAGAGAAACAGCCGCAAAATTCTCATTTTTGATGGTATTACCCTTAATTTTCGGAAAAGTTGCAAAAGATATAATCGGAGGAACATTACATTTCAGTTCAGAGCAAACCTTGACATACGGTATTGGGTTTGTCGGGGCTTTTATTGCAGGACTAATCGCTTGCAGTTGGATGATTGCAATAGTGAAAAAAAGCAGACTTAAATATTTCGCAATTTATTGTTTAATCATAGGAATCGTAACTGTTTCACTGTCAATTCTTTTTTAAATATACAAACGAAGCATGAGTTTTGAATTAACAGATTTTCAAGAAGGACAAATCTTATTAATAAATAAAGCCTTACACTGGACATCATTTGATGTTGTTAATAAAATAAGAAGCTCTTTAAAATATCAGTATAACATATCAAAAATAAAAGTAGGACATGCCGGAACATTAGACCCCTTAGCAACAGGACTTTTAATAGTTTGTACCGGGAAAAAAACAAAAGAAATTCAATCGTTTCAAGATGCTCCGAAAGAGTATATTACAACAATTAAACTTGGAGAGTCAACTCCTTCTTTTGACAAAGAAACAGAAGTTGATTACACATATCCGCTTGAAGGTTTAAATGAAAATACAATAATAAAAACAATTAAGGGCTTTGAAGGAAAACAAGAGCAAATGCCACCGGATTTTTCTGCAAAAAAGTTAGACGGGAAACGATCATACAACAGTGCACGCAAAGGAATATCGTTAAATTTGCAACCGGTAGAAATTGAAATTTTTGAAATAACAGTATTGTCTGTAAATATACCGTTTGTTGAACTTCAAATAAACTGCAGTAAAGGAACATATATCAGAGCATTAGCGAGAGACATCGGACAGTCGTTAAATGTAGGAGCACATCTTACGGAATTAAAAAGAACAAAAAATGGAAAATTTAATTTAGAAGATGCAATTACTGTTGATGAATTTCAAAAATTATTGTAACTTTGCAGGTCTTGTCTTAAAATTTTTAATCTATGAAATT
Organism: Acetofilamentum sp.; assembly: GCA_020720665.1. GTDB lineage: Bacteria > Bacteroidota > Bacteroidia > Bacteroidales > JAADGE01 > JAADGE01. The sequence goes on from DYOF01000006.1 coordinate 14,119, forward strand.
ATCTCAATTTGTTTATGAATTACCCAAAGAATCAATAGCAAAGTATCCCACTGAAAATAGGGAAGATTCCCGATTATTGGTTTTAAATAAAAAAACCGGAGAAATTGAACACAAAATATTTAAAGATGTAATCAACTATTTTAATGTTGACGATTTATTTGTTTTTAACAACACTCGTGTTTTTCCGGCAAGATTAAGGGGTATAAAAGAAAAAACGGGAGCTAAAATTGAGGTGTTTTTGTTAAGAGAATTAAACAGAAAACAAAGACTCTGGGATGTTTTAGTCAGTCCCGCAAGAAAAATAAGAATAGGAAATAAACTTTATTTCGGAGATTCAGAAACTTTAGTTGCCGAAGTTATTGATAATACGACATCAAGAGGCAGAACTCTGCGATTTTTATATGACGGAGAATATGAAGAGTTTAAACAAGCCTTAACAGATTTAGGAGAAACACCGCTACCGACATTTGTAGGAAGACCTGCAGAACCGGAAGATGTAGAACGCTATCAAACAATATTTGCCGAATACGAAGGTGCCGTTGCTGCACCGACTGCAGGTTTACATTTTAGTAAGATTCTTCTCAAAAGGTTTGAAATTAAAGGAATTAAAACGGCTGCAATAACTTTACATGTCGGCTTGGGAAACTTCAGAACTATAAATGTTGAAGATTTAACTAAACATAAAATGGACAATGAACAAATTTTAGTTTCTGAAGCAACCGCAAATATAGTTAATGAAACCAAAAAAAATAAACATAAGGTTTGTGCTGTCGGAACAACGGTTATAAGAACGCTCGAAAGCGCGGTTACTGTAACGGGGATTTTAAAACCCTATGAAGGATGGACGAATAAATTCATTTTTCCTCCCTACGATTTTCTTTTACCCGATGCGATGATTACGAATTTCCATTTACCGAAATCAATTCCGCTGATGTCTGCATCAGCTTTCGGCGGATTCAAATACACGATGAACGCATATAAAGAAGCATTAAAAAACGGTTATAAGTTCGGCACTTACGGAGATGCTATGTTAATTATTTAAGGTTCAAGAAAGGAAAAATTAAAATCAATATTTGTTATTATACTTTTTTAACAAAATTTAAAATTATTGAGTTAAAATCTTCTTGTTCGTTGTTTAATATCTTTATTTTAATAGGAACAAAATAAATATTTTCAATTAAATCGTGATTTTTCGGGATAATTAAATTAAGTTTTACTGCATCTTTTTCGGTTGTAAGTATAATTTTATTTTGGGAAGATATTAAGTTAAAATTATCCGAAATTGTTTTCAAATCTTTTATTGAATAATCATGATGATCTTTATATGAAAGGTGGATGTAACTTTTTGTTTTTTCTTTACAGAATAAAAGAATCGGTTTTGTATTTCCGATTCCGGTAAGCAATAATATATCTTTATTTTTTAAGTCTGAAACGGAAACATCGTGAGATGATTCTCCGCTTAATGAACGAAGATTTTGGTAGTTTAATCCGGAAAAGAATAACGATTGAAATGCTTTGATTTTTAACTCGGTATGCATTATTCTCATGTCAATCGGTCGGATACTATCGGGCGATTTTGTAATTAAAACGATATCGGCTCTGTCCTTTTCTTTAACACTGTCCCGAAGTCTTCCTGACGGAATAAAAAAATCCCTTTCAATCGGTTGTGAATAGTCAATAATTAAAATTGAAAGACCGGGTTTAACCGAGCGGTGTTGATAGGCATCATCTAAGATAATAACATCCGGTTTCGTTTTAATTTTAAGCAAATTAGATATTCCCCGTACTCTTTTTTCATCAACGGCAACGATTAGGTTCTCAAATTTTTGTTTTACCTGAAACGGTTCATCTCCGATATCACGGGGAGAGGAGTTAGTGTCTGCCAAAACATAACCCTTTGTTTTTCTTCTATACCCTCTGCTTAAAAAAGCAACAGCAAAGTGATTGCTTAAAAGCGTAATTAAATATTCACTCACAGGAGTTTTTCCGGTACCGCCCACGGTTAAATTACCGACAACAATTATCGGAATATCAAATTCAGTAGATTTAAAGACTTTAAAATTGTATAAAAAATTTCTAAATTTTACGATTAGCCCATAAATAAATGAAATCGGCAGCAAAATAATTTTTACAAATAAAGCCATTATTCAATATCTATATAAAACGGAATACGGGCTTGAATTCCGTTGACTTTTCTCAGTTCTTTTATCTTTAAAAAATATGAATACGCCGTTTCGCCCAGCGCTTCTTTAACAATATAACTTTTTGTGTTTGAAAATAGTCCTTCTATAATCATTGTGAGCTTATCTTTTTCAGGATAAGTTTTGATACCGTATTCTGTAAGTTTAGCTTTTTTTGCCGCTAAATCTATTGTTGTTTGAAGACCGCCGATAACATCCACTAAACCAATTTTTTTAGCGTCAGCACCTGTCCATATTCGTCCTTGCCCAATGCTGTCTATTTTTTCTTTGCTCAAATTTCTTCCTTCCGAAACATGCGTTATAAAGGTGTCATAAACGTCTTCAACAGTTAATTGTATCATGTTTTTTTCGAAAGCCGTCATTTCTCTTGCCGGATTGCCGATATCTGAATAGGTATTGCTGTTTATAGCTCGTACGTTTATACCCACATCCGTCATTAATTTTTTTGTGTTAAATAATAAACCGAAAACCCCGATTGAGCCGGTTAATGTGTTTTGTTGAGCGACAATTGTATCAGCCATACAAGAAATATAATAGCCTCCGGAAGCCGCAACATCACCCATTGATACAAAAAAAGGCTTTTCCTTTTTTGCCAAAACACATTCTCGCCAAATAACCTCAGATGCTAAAGAACTGCCACCGGGTGAGTTTACCCGTAAAACAATAGCTTTTACTGTTGAATCTTGTCTTGCTTGGCGAATTGATTCAGACAAAGTTTCCGAACCGATTTCATTTTCTGAACCCTTTCCGCTGTTTATTGAACCTTCTGCATATATTACAGCTATGTTTGTTTCAAAAGACTTTATTAAATCATTAATATCGTTTGCCGAAGAAAAATAATCAATTAACGAAACTAAATTTAAGGTTTCAACCCCCGACAAACCGGTTAATTCATCAAAAACTTCATCTTTATATAGTAATTTATCAACAAGTTTGTATTTTAAAGCAGCTTTATCATTTCTTATTAAAAGGCTGTCGGCATAATTATTTAAAATTGTGGTCGGAATGCTTCTTGCAAGTTCTATTTCTTGAAGAATAGTACTCCAAATCGAATTTACATATCGGGCTGTTTGCTCTCTGTTGGCATCACTAATATCATCATACATAAAGGGCTCAACAGCACTTTTAAATTTGCCGTGTCGAATAATAACAGGCTCAACCCCTATTTTTTCTAAAAGAGATTTGAAAAAAATTATCTGAGCGCTCAATCCGGTGAATTGTAAAACGCCTTCAGGAGTTAAATAAACCTTGTCAGCAACACTTGCCAGGTAGTATGATTTATGTGTGTAAAAATCAGCGTGAGCGATAATAAATTTATTTGACGATTTGAAATCTTTTAATGCGTTTCTGATTTCTTCAACGGAAGCTGTGCCGATTTGTAAAACAGATAAGTCAAGAAAAATTCCTTTTATTCGGTTGTCATTTTTTGCCTTAATAATGGATTCTGTTACACTTTTTAAACTTAATGTTTTTTCAATCTCGAAACTTGCAAAATTAGGTTTTGCGGAAGACCTGTCGGCAACAACATTTTTAAAATCTAAATGTAAAATAGAGTTCTTTTCTATTTCTATTTCTTTTCCTGAAAGAGAACCGAAAGAAGAAACCAGACCTATAATAATGATTAAATTTATTAAAAAAATTATAATTATCACGAGAAATGTTCCGAGCATACTTGCTAAAACATAATTAAAAAACCCTTTCATATATTTTATTTAACGGAATAATAAAAACAAATATAAATGCTTTCAGCGATTATTAAAAAATTTTATGACGTTTAATGAATGAGAAAAGCGGCTGTATGTTCCCCAATTTACGCAGTTGGTCGTTTTGTTAAATAAAAAAGCCTTGCAATTGCAAGGCTTTGCTCCTCCTCTAGGACTTGAACCTAGGACCTGCGGATTAACAGTCCGACGCTCTAACCAACTGAGCTAAGGAGGAATATTTTTAATAATCGGAGGGCAAAATTAATACTTTTTTTAAAAAAACAAATATATTTGTAAAAATTTTTAATTAGTAAACAAGAATACATGAGTTTAACTGTTGTCGGAACGGTGGCATTTGATGCAATTGAAACACCATATGGTAAAACCGATAAAATTATCGGCGGGGCAGGAACCTACATAGCGCTGTCAGCGTCTTATTTTGAGCCCCGAACAAATTTAATTTCTGTGGTCGGAGACGATTTCCCAAAAGAATATTTACAGATGCTGAATGAACATCATATTGATACTGAGGGCATTCAAATTAAAGAAGGAGAAAAGACTTTTTTCTGGTCAGGTAAGTATATGGAGAATATGAATGTAAGAGAAACCTTAGTTACAGAGTTAAATTCATTAGAAAAATTCGATCCCGTCGTGCCTAAAAAATATAAAAACACCGAATTTTTAATGCTGGGAAATTTAACCCCGATTATTCAAAGACAAGTAATTGAGCGAATGACCGTAAAACCAAAATTAATTGTAATGGATACGATGAATTTTTGGATGAATACAATGTTAGACGAATTGATTAAAACAATCGGAATGGTTGATGTGATTTCCATAAATGAAGAAGAAGCAGAACAACTGACAGGAAAACACTCGTTAATAAAGGCTGCTAAAAAAATTCATGAAATGGGACCAAAGTATGTGATTATTAAAAAAGGAGCGCACGGGGCAATATTGTTTGGAGAAGGAAAGGTATTCAGTGCACCTGCTTTACCCTTAGAATTTGTTTTTGACCCCACAGGTGCCGGAGATACTTTTGCCGGAGGATTTATCGGATACTTGTCAAAAACAAAAGATATTTCATTTAACAATATGAAAAACGCCGTAATAGCCGGCTCTGTTGCTGCATCATTTAATGTTGAAAAGTTTGGAACCGAACGAATACAAAATTTGTCAATAGACCAATTAAATGAGCGTTTAGCCGTTTTCAGAGAGTTGACGTTTTTTGATATAAAAAGTTTTTAAAAAAGAGTCCGACAAAACTGTCGGACTCTTTTTTAGTTGCAATCAACATCTTTTAGGCTTTCGTCCCAACAATGCCAATTTGAATCTTGATAGAGGTCAAATGAGGATATTTTTCCGTATCCAATCTCTGAACTCCATGTTATTTCAAGTTTTTTATCGTCTGTTTTTGTGAACGATTTAAAATAGCGATTAAAATTATCAGTGTTACTTTTTCCCAGTAAAAAATATGATCCGTTTTCTGCATCGGAAGGACTTATGTTTGTAAATTTAATGTCAATAACATCAGATGATTGCTTGTTATAGTTAATACTCATTAATTCTTCGGCATTATCCGGATTATCATATATTTTCCACAGAACTGTATTATTATTGTTAAAACAGATACCCGAAAACCATAAAAAATCATTATATTCCCCTTCTTTTGTTATATACATTTCCCAAATAACCGAGTCGGTATTTTCGGTTCCGAAAAGTTTAGAGGAATAATTTATTTCACCGTCATAAAAATCATATTCCCAAAGCCAAGTATTATCTGATTGATAGAGAGGATTTTGTGTTTTTGTCGCTTTTAAGTAGGAGCTAATCGGAACAGATAGATTTTCTAAAATCGTTAAATTCCAGTTCTTTACAATACTTTTTGCACGCCACCAATTAACCATTGTTGTATCTTGTAACGATTTTAATTCAAAATCATCAATTACGAAAATAAAAGTTTCTTCCGAAGGTAGTGCCGGCGGATACTTTAAATCTTTTTTGCAAGAAGCAAATAAAAACCCGAAAAGAAGAAATGCAATGCTGCCATACTTTAATATATACATTTTAATTACAATTTATGTCTGATAATTGCTCATTCCAACAATGCCAATCATCGTTATTATAATGAAAAAAATATTTTACACGCCCTTTTTTTGTTACTTTATTCCGATTAATATAACAAATTCTTTCATTCCCTTTATCATACACCTCCAAATAAGAATTATAATCAACAGAAGTTGTATCTTTAATTAAAAAAGAATTTAAGTTGTTTTCTCCTATTTGATTGTTGGTAAATTTAATCGTTTTATTATTTAACGAATCTATGCTCCAAAAAACATTCAAAAACTTAATGTAGGTGTACTCTTCATTTTCGAATCCGGGTTTAAAAAAAAAGAACAGACCTGAAGAATTTGTTTTGTTTGCACGGCCTTCAATAACTAATTTGTTTGTATCGGTTTCAAATGTAATGTATGCCTTGTATAAAACAGAGTCTTCGGTTTCAATGCAAAAAAACTTTGTTAAGAAATTAACACCATCAGAAACAGAAACAAATTCAGACAACCATGTGTTTTCTTTTTGAAAAATAAGCGTTGAATTTTCTGCATTTTTAAGGATTGCTTTATGAAGAGAAATCGAATCGTTTAATAAACCTTTCCATAATAATACTTGTTCTGCCGCAACCAAAAAATTTGAACCACCTGAAGAGCTTTCTTCAAAAACCGAAAATTCAAAGGCTGTAATATCTGAATTAAATACAACCGGAGGTAATTTTTCCGGTTGTTTGCAGGAAACAAGAATCAAAAAACAGTAATAAAACCAATATGTTAAACGTTTAAACATGTATCCCGCTTTTTATTTAGCAAATTTACTACAATTTTGATTATTTTAACTTATTTTAACAAATAAATAATGTAATTTTATAATTTTAAAAACTAAAATAAAAACAATGAACAATAATGAACTATTTATAAAAGAGGCAGAAATTCTGTCAAAGGAATTTGCTGCAAAAATTGAGAAAGTCGAATTACATGCAATTATCAAAAAGCAAGAAATTGACGAGGAAATATCAAAGTTAAAACAAAAAAAAGTTGATTTTGACAAGGATTTAGAAGATTTAAAAATGACAGGAGAAGAACAAAAAGAAGAAAAAATAAATGCCTTCAAAAAGAAATATAAAATCGACAATTTTATTGATGACTTAGATGAATGGGTAACAGAGTTCGGCAAGAAAACCAAAATGTTTTTTGATGATTTAGGGGATCGTGTATCAGGATTTTATCAAAAACAAAAAGAAAAGTGGGATAAACCGGATGAACCGGAAAAACTATAATTAAGAGCCGACACAAAAAGTCGGCTTTTACATTTCAATAAGAAGAACAACCGGACAATGATCAGAATGTACGACATCCGATAAAATTGAAGCCCCGGATAATTGCTTCAACAAAGAATCTGTAACGATATGATAGTCAATTCTCCAACCTTTGTTTCGTTTTCTTGCTCCTGCTCTGTAACTCCACCAACTGTAATGCTCCCGATTCTTGTTAAATTCACGGAAAGTGTCAATAAAACCATCATCAATAAAGGATTGAAACCACTCTCTTTCTTCCGGTAAAAAGCCGGAAGTTTGCTCCTGTTTTTCCGGATTGTGAATGTCTATCCATAAACGACAGATATTATAGTCGCCGGAAAGAATTAATTTTGTTCTTGTTTCTTTTAGCTTGTTGACATATTTTTGGAAATCACTCAGCCACTCCATTTTAAATGCTTGACGAATTTCACCTCCCGAACCGGAAGGATGGTAAACGCTTATAATTGAGGTATCTCCAAAATCCGCACGAATGAATCGTCCCTCATCATCGTATTTATTAATGCCGATTCCGTATTCTATATGGTTCGGTTTTTCTTTACATAATATTCCGACACCGCTGTAGCCTTTTTTGTTTGCCGAAAACCAATAAGAAAAATAACCTAAAGATTCAAATAATGCCGAGTCAATTTGTTCGGGTTGTGCTTTTGTTTCTTGGATACATACAATATCCGGGTTTTCTGTTATTAACCAATCGGCAAAACCTTTATTAATTGCGGCTCTTATGCCGTTAACATTATAAGAAATAATTTTTTTCATAATGGTTTATTTATAATAAGAAAACTCAAAAGACAGAGCAGAAATTTCTGTCAGTCGTTGATTTCTATAAGTCCGTCCGGAAGTGTAAAAACAATTTTTTTACAAGTCTTATCAATTGATAAAATAAAATCATCAACAAAGGGAATTAAAATTTCATTCTTGTTTTCTGAGGACACAGACAAAACCGGGTTTGACGGAATATTAAGAAAACTTACAACCTTACCGATATATTTTTGTTCATTATATACTTCAAAATCGAAAAACTCACCGATTTGTTCTTCTTTTTCGATGTTTAAGTTTTCTTTTAACGTAAAAACTTGTGTCCCGACAAGATTATTTACTTCAACGTCAGATGATATATTTTCAAATTTAATAATAAAGAAGGAGTCTTTATATTTTGCGGGTTTTTCGGCAAAGAAAAAAGGAACTTTTAATCCGTCTGTTTCCAGAAAAAAAAGTTCCTTAAATTTTAAAAGATAAAAGTCAACAATTAATTTTACGATTAGCTTCCCGTCATATCCGTGAGGCTTAATAATCACGCCTATGTTGATTAAATCAAGTTCGGATATAGGAATCATAAAACTATTCTTCTTTGTTTTCTGTTTCTTGTGTTTCTTCTGCGATTATTTCTTCATCTTTAGCATCTTCAACTACGATTTCAGCTTTTTTTGCAGCCAATTCTTCTGCTCTCGTTTTGTTTACTTCTTGTTCAATTTTAAATCGCTTTTCTTTGTCGGCTTTAGCACCGGCATCAAGTTTGTCAACTTTTGCTTGAATTTTTTGCTCTTTATCATTAACCCAAGCATTAAATTTTTGTTCAACGTCATCTTCAGTTAAAGCACCTTTTGCAACACCTTTTATTAAGTGATTTTTGTATAAAACACCTTTGTATGAAAGGATTGCTCTGCATGTATCCGTAGGAACTGCTCCGTTTTGTAGCCATTTTAAAGCTTTATCAAAATTCAGATCAATTGAGGCAGGATCGGTATTCGGATTATACGAACCGATTCTTTCAATGTACCTACCGTCACGCGGTGCCCTGCTGTCTGCTGCGACAATGTAAAAGTACGCATTTCTTTTGCGTCCGTGTCTTGCTAGTCTGATCTTTACAGGCATGTTATTATAATTTAGTTAATTAAAAAATGACTGCAAAGGTAAATTTAATTTTTTATTTTGCAAGCATTATTTTAATAAGAAAGTGATATTAAATTTGTTTGAACAATTTCAGTATATTAATAGTTCGAAGCGAGAAAGTCCGTAAATCCCAAAATAACCGACAGCGCTACCGCTAAAATTTCCTTTCGGATTATATGGTGTAGTATAATTAGGACCCTGAGACAGAGTATAATTTACATCAGAAAAAAATGAATAGTATTCTTTATTAACCGTCAGAAGTTCTAAACTTAAAGTATCACCGGGATAAATTTCAAAAATAGTTACCAATAAAATTGTGTCACCGTTATTATAATTGTCATTTACAAGAATATAATCATCAGACAGAAATGTGTTGTTTATATACGGTTTAATACGATAATAATTATCAACGGTTGCTGTGTCTTTCCAAGCGCAAACTATTTGGTAGTATTTTTCAGTTTGATTATTTTGTTCGCTGCCCGGAGGAATGAACGGACTCGGAATTACGTATAATATCTGAGAGGGGCTCGGAGCTGATGCCTTTGCAGTATATTTTTCACCCTCAGAGCTTGTAATATTTAATAAAAACTCGTCCGACGGATTGACAACAATACCTTTTTTAGAATAAACACCGGGTTCCGTTTCAGGAATTAAAAAAGCAAAATCGCTGTTTTTTTGGAGTGATACACTTGCATTTTCAAGCTTCAAAAATTCAGACGAGTCATAAAAATCATTGCTCATTGTTATTGTTGCACAAAAAGAACTGTCAGACATATTTAAATTTGCTTCAATTATTACTTTAGGTTCAGTGTTTTTAAGATTTAACTCAATAATATCAGTGCAAGAAAAAAAACTTGCTCCTATAAAAAGAAAAATAAATAAACGAGTTTTTTTATTGTAAGGCATTTTATTAAAATTTAAAATTCCAAGAAACAGACGGAACTATTCCGAACAAAGCCAATCTTTCTGCTTCTGTTTTCCCTGTTTGCTCGTCAGTCTTAAATGTTATTGAATAGGCATTTTTTCTGTTATAAACATTAAACGCCGAAATATTTAATTCGTTATAAAAACGTTTGTTTTTATTAAAAATAAACGTAATTCCAAAATCCATTCGATGATAGTCAGGCATTCTGTCGCCGTTTCTTTCTGTATATAAATTAATTATCTGTCCGTCAATTTGATACTTTCCGGCGGGGAAGGTTACGGCATCCCCCGTGTTGTAAACCCATGTGACCGAAGAAATAATTTGCGGATTAAATTTATATGTAAGCACTAATGAAAAATCATGAGTTCTGTCTTGTCTCGCGGAAAACGGTAATCCGAAATTTATTTCATCAAACTGTCTTTCAGACTTTAACAGGGTATAACTAATCCATCCGTTTAAGTTTCCGTAATTACGTTTTAAAAAAAACTCCAGACCGTATGCTCTTCCTTTTCCGAAAACAAGCTCGGTTTCAATATCAGGATTTCCGAACGCATCTGCTCCGTCTTTATAGTCAACTTGGTTTGAAAGTAGTTTATAAAAACCTTCAAAACTTAGCTCATAGTTATTATCTGAAAAATTTCTGAAGTAACCGAATGAAAATTGATTTGATATTTCAGGCAATACTTTTTCTGAGCTCGGAATCCACATGTCAGTCGGAGAGCCGGAGGTTGAGTTTGATAATAAATGTAAAAACTGTCCTATTTTACTGTATGACGCTTTAAATGAACTTGTTTTATTTATAAGATAAGTAATGTTAATTCGAGGTTCAAAACAAAAATTATGATGATAAAACTCATTATTTTTATGTGTCACGGAATCAACAACTTCTCCGCTTTCATTGTAAGTTTTTTCAACGGCATATCCGATATTATTAAATAAATTAAAACGAATACCGTATTCCGCCGAAAGCTCGTTGTTAAATGTGTGTTTTTCTGCAAAATAGAAAGAAGACTCAAGAGCTTTTTGTTCGTCGATTTTGGTTTCTGTTATTTTGTCTTCAGATAACGAATCCGCTGTTTGTATTATTTTAAAACCCATTGGTTTAAAACGATGATAAATACTTTGCCATCCGAAACTTATTGTTCGGTTATTTTTTAAGTACCAATTATAATCTTGTTTGAAATTATAATCATAAATTCCGGCATCCAATGCAATATTAAAATTGTTGAACCCGGCATCAAAACCATAATTGTAGTCGCTATATATAAATGTCGTATTTGAAAAAACGGATGCGCTAAAAATATGATTTAGTCGTATTGTTGCGGTTTTATTTCCCCAATCAAAGCCTATAAAATCCATTCCAAAAATATCTCGCCCCCAATATCCTGACAAAAACAAGCGATTTTTATTTCCGAATTTAATATTTGCTTTGGCATTAAGGTCAAAAAAATATAAATTCAAATCAGTATATTCTTTCTTGAATGCTTTTACAAGCAAATCGGCATAAGTTCGTCTTGCAGAGAAAATTACAGAAGATTTGTTTTTAAAAACAGGACCTTCAACAGTTAATCGAGAAGAAATTAGTCCGATTCCTCCTGAAGTTTCCCATCGGTTAAGGTTTCCGTTTTTCATTCTTATGTCTGTAACGGAAGCAATTCTGCCTCCGTATTGAGCAGGAACTCCGCCTTTATATATTTTTAAATCTTTAATTGCATCTGAATTGAATACTGAAAAAAACCCTAATAAATGTGAAGCGTTATAAACAGGGGCTTCATCTAAAAGAATTAAATTTTGATCGGAATCACCGCCCCTGACAAAAAAACCGCTGTTACCGTCTGATCCGGAACTGATTCCGGGCAATAATTGCATGGATTTAAAAATATCCTGTTCTCCGAAAATTACAGGAACTAATTTGCTCTCTTTTAAATCTATTTGAATTGTTCCGACCTCTGTACCCGTAACATTTTTATCAGATCTTTCACCGGTAACAACAACTTCTTCAACTTCATTATCAATTTGTTTAAGCCCGACATTTAAAGAAAAACTTTTGTATAACTCAATTTCAATTTCTTTTTTTTGGTATCCTGAATAACTGAAAATAATTTTATATTTTCCTTTCGGAAGTGTCAAGGAATAAAAGCCATATTCATTGGAAACCGTTCCCTTTGTATTATCATTTGTTGTTATTGAGGCAAACAATAATTCTTCTCCTGAGTTAATATCACTGACATAGCCGGTTAATGAAAAATTTTGAGAAAATAATACGAGGGGAATAATAAAAAAAAGAAGAAACAAAAAAAAAGTTTTGGAAATAGTAAACTCCGGCATTATTAATAAGTATAATAAGGAAAATAAATTCAATTGCAAATATACCTGATTTTTTTATTAAACGATAGAAGATATTTCTTTTAATATTTTATTAACAACTCTGATAAGATCAACACAAATTACCTAACTTTACAAATTATAAAATAACAGCTACTAAAAGTATAAAATGCAGAAATTTACACACCTTCACGCCCATACACACTATTCATTATTGGATGGAGCCGCTTCAATTCCGAAGCTGATTAAAAAAGTAAAAGAATCCGGAATGACTGCTATAGCAATAACCGATCACGGGAACATGTTCGGAGTTAAAGAGTTTCATAAAGCTGCAAAAAAAGAAGGAATTAAACCGATATTAGGGTGTGAAGTTTATGTTGCAAAAGAATCTCGATTCCGACAAGATAAAGAAAAGGACAAGAAATCAGACCATTTAATCCTATTGGCGAAAAATGAAATCGGCTATAAAAACTTAATAAAATTGGTTACAGCGGGTTTTACTCAAGGTTTATATAGGAAGCCAAGAATTGATATGGATTTATTGCAAGAATATTCTGCCGGACTGATTGCCTCATCTGCTTGTATTGCCGGTGCTATTCCCAGAGATATTTTAAAAAACGATATAATAGCAGCAGAAAAAAAAGCAAAACAATTTCAAGATATCTTTGGTGATGATTTTTATTTGGAAATGCAAAGACATGATTCAGGAAACCCTGAAACGACTAATAAAGTATTAGAATTGCAAGATAAGGTAAATAAAGAAATCTTTAAAATTTCGCAAAAGCTCGGAATAAAATTCATCGCCACTAATGATGTTCATTTTGTTGAACAAGAAGACGCAGTATCACACGATGTTTTAATTGCCCTGAGTACAGGTAAAGATTTAGATGACCCGACACGGATAAAATATTCGGGTGAAGAGTATTTAAAATCTCCGCAACAAATGTTTGATTTATTTGCAGAATACCCCGAGGCGATTAGTAACACCCAAGAGATAACCGAAAAAATAGAAGATTATGAATTAGATAAAAACCCGTTGATGCCCGAATTTGTTCTGCCGGAGAACGTTGAAAACGAATCGGAGTATTTAAAATTTGTTACTTATGAAGGCGCAAAAAAAAGGTGGACACTTTTGACCGATGAAATAAAAGAACGATTGGATTTTGAATTAAATACAATTATAAGAATGGAATTTCCGGGTTATTTTTTAATTGTATGGGACTTTTTGAATGCGGCAAGAAATATGGGCGTATCAGTAGGGCCCGGCAGAGGTTCGGCAGCCGGTTCGGCAGTTGCATACTGTTTGAAAATAACCGACATTGATCCTATAAAATACGGATTGCTTTTTGAACGTTTTTTAAATCCCGACAGGATTTCTATGCCCGATATTGATATTGATTTCGATGAAGACGGCAGAGAAAAGGTTTTACAATGGGTTATAAACAAATACGGAGAAAAGCGTGTTGCAAATATTATTACTTTTGGTTCGATGGCAGCAAAATCAGCTATCAGAGACGTTGCAAGAGTATTAAAACTACCCTTGAACGAATCCGACAGATTAGCCAAATTAATTCCCGATAAGCCGGGAATCACCTTTAATTCAGCCTTTGAAGAAGTTCCCGAATTGAAGAAAGAAAAAAATTCTAACAACCCATTAATTCGAAAAACATTAGAACTCGCCGTAAAACTTGAAGGAACTGTCAGACACACCGGTGTTCATGCCTGTGGTATTATTATCGGTAAAGATGATTTAGAAAATCACATCCCTTTATGCACGGCAAAGGACTCCGATTTAAAAGTAACTCAATACGACGGGAAACATGTTGAAAGCACCGGATTAATGAAAATGGATTTTTTAGGTTTAAAAACCCTTTCAATAATAACCGACACAATTAAAAACATAAAATATTCCAAAAATGAGGAAATAGACATTGACAATATTTCATACGATGATAAAAAAACCTTTGAACTCTTTTCAAAAGGAGAAACTACAGCGGTTTTCCAGTTTGAATCAGCAGCGATGAAACAACACCTTAGAAGCCTAAAGCCCAATAGGTTTGAAGATTTAATTGCAATGAATGCATTATACAGACCGGGTCCGATGGATTATATCAGCGAATTTATTGACAGAAAGCAAGGAAGACATAAAATCTCCTACGATTATCCTGAAATGGAAGAGTTTTTAAAAGAAACATACGGAATAACTGTATATCAAGAACAAGTCATGCTTTTATCGCAAAAATTGGCAGGATTTACAAAAGGTGAGGCTGATTCGTTACGTAAAGCTATTGGGAAAAAAATTCAATACATGATGGATGAACTAAAACCTAAATTTATAAACGGATGTCAAATAAACAACCATGACAAAAAAACAGCAGAAAAAATTTGGGGACATTGGGAAAAGTTTGCCTCATATGCATTTAATAAATCACATTCAACATGCTATGCTTATGTTGCCTACCGGACAGCCTATTTAAAAGCAAATTATCCGGCAGAATTTATGAGTGCCGTTTTAGGACGCAATTTGAATGACATTAAAAAAGTATCAGTCTTTTTAAACGAGGCAAAACGAATGGGTTTAGACGTTTTGTTGCCGGATGTTAATGAAAGTTTTTCATCGTTTACCGTAAATAAAAAGGGGCAAATTGTGTATGGTTTGGGTGGTGTTAAAAATGTCGGTTCCTCAGCTGTTGACGATATTGTTAAAGAGCGAAAGAAAAACGGAAAATTTAAAAGCTTTGTTGATTTTGTCGAACGAGTAAATTTATCATCCGTAAATAAACGAACCATTGAAGCTTTAGTGGTTGCAGGTGCGTTTGAAAAAATTGACAATATTAAAAGAAGTCAATATTTTGCTTCCGTAAATCAAGGCGAACAAACGTTTATTGAAGAATGTATTCGTTACGGCGGAAAATTCCAAAACGGCGGAGAAGAAAATCAAACAAGTATTTTCGGAACAGAAGCAATAGAAATAAAAAAACCTGAACCGCCAATAATTGAAGAATGGGGACGACTTGAACGTTTAAAACGAGAAAAAGAAATTATCGGAATTTATTTTTCTGAGCATCCTTTGGATGATTATAAACTTGAAATCAAAACGTATTGCAATGCAACAGTCGAAGAATTAACCGATTTAACAAAATTAAAAGGAAAGGATTTGTTCTTTGCCGGAATTATCTCAAGCTTTTCTCATCGAATATCAAAAAGCGGAAATGCATTCGGAACATTTGTCTTAGAAGGATATAGAGATTTTCTGGAAATCAGATTGTTTCAAAAGGATTACATTGCTTTTAAAAATTACTTTATTCAAGATTTACAAGTATTAATTCACGGAAGGGTTCAACAAAGAAAATTTTCTGACTCAGAAAATGATTTAGAATTAAAAATTGTTAACATCGAGCTGTTATCAGAAGCAAAAAATAAAATGATTAAATCATTAACAATTACAATACCCGTTGAAGAAATTTCAGACAGGTTTATGAATGCTTTCCAAAAAATAATAGAAAAACACAAAGGAAAAACGATTATTAATTTTAATATCGTTGAAAGGGAAAAAGGCTTTTCTTTAAATTTATTTTCTCGAAGCAGGTCTGTAAAGGTGAACAATCAGCTTATTAGCGAACTTAATAATTTAGTTGAAATAAACTACTCATTAAACTAATATTTCATATCTTTAACAATAAAAAATGCTATTCGTTTTTGGGAATTACCAAAAAAATATAGAAATAAAGCGAATTGAGTTTATTTCCGATAATTGTCCGAAGTGTAACAAACCTTTAAAAGTAATGGAAGCCGGTCGTTATTTTTCATTTATGTATTTAATTCATTTTAAGATTAAAACCATTGGCTATTTTTATTTTTGTCCCGAGTGTAATGCTGAATATTTACAAAAAAACTTAAAACAGAATGACAACATTTGATGAGAAGCTAAGTAAACATATTGATAAGGTTATCGCAATTCAAAACAGCGAGAAAGAAAAAATGTTAAGCCTCGAAGAACTTAAAGAAGTTGATATGAGCTTAGGGGTAACTGAAGAAGAATGGACACAAATGATGGAAAAAGCCGATAGCGAGCTTGCATTGGCAAATAATCACTTTTATTATAAAAATTATACCGAAGCATATAATACTGCCGAATCTGCTGTATTCATAAATCCTCATTTAACTCAAGCTTTGGTATTAATGGCCGATTCGGCTCTAAAAATATATGAAACTGAAGACAAAGATGAGTATTTTAACAAAGCAGAGCAACATGCAAAAGAAGTTCTGAAAAGAGCTCCGGCTGAAAACAGAGCAATAGAAATAATTGCAACGCTTAACAAATATAGATTTTCTGAAAAAGCAAAAAAGAAAACGTATTTACGATACGGCATTATAGCAACCGGAGTTCTTATTATTCTTCTTTCGCTTATTTTTCTTTTTCCCAAAAATGAAAGAGCAAAAGACCAAAGTGTTAAATATGAATTAATTGAAGCAGAAGAAGATGTAAATGAAAAATGGGCTCAGGTCGAAAATGTAATCGCTCGAAGGAATCAAATTATTCCGCAACTTTTTTTATTAGTTAATCAAGAAAGCCCTCAAACAGATGGTTTAAAAAACGAAATAGAAGAACTTCAAACCAAAATAAGTGAAGCCTCAAAAGAAAATCAAATACCGCTTCAAGCTCAACTGCAAGAAAAATACCAAGCACTGACAACATTAATATCTTCTCAAAACAATTCAGAAAATATTAAAACGGTTCTTATTCAGATAGAAGGTTCATACAACAGGATTTCCGTTGAAGGAAAACGATATAACGAAGCTGTAAAAAACTATAATGTTTTGCTAAAGAAACGAGGAAGTGAATTTCCTGAATTTCAAATAAAACCGTATTTTAAAGGAAATTGAATGTAAATAGTTTATATGAAAAATTTTACGATTATATTTTTAGTCTTTTTAACCCTCAGCATTAAAGGGTTTTCGCAATGGACGGTAAAAACAGTGCCAGACCCCAAAACAACAGGAACCGGTTTTGTATCAAATCCTGACGATATTTTATCAAAACAAGAGCTTACATATTTAGACAGCATAATTAAAAATGCTCAAGACTCGTCAAAAGCAGAAATAGCTATTGTTATTCTAAATTCTATCGGTGATGAGGTTCCGAAAACATTTGCAAATCAAATTTTTAACCTTTGGGGTATCGGAAACAAAGAAACAAATAACGGAGTTTTAATTTTGTCGGTAATGGATCAACGACGCATCGAATTTGAAACAGGATACGGCATTGAACCGATTTTAACAGACGCAAAATGCTTTGACATTCAACAAGAATTTATGGTACCAAGATTTAAAGAGGGAAATTACGGAAAAGGAATTATTGACGGAACAAACGAGATTGTCAGAATTCTTTTCGGAAGAACTCAAGATATAAAACCCACAGACCTTGATTATTCTCCTTCAGCAGAGCAAGAGATTCAGAGACAAAATAATTTTGCAAACAACATTCATTCAAACTTTTATACAAGAAATAAGGGAAGTATTATTTTTTATTTGGTAAGCGGATTGTTTTTTATTTTGCTGTTTTTTATTATACTTATATTGAGTTTTTTAAACAAAGATTATTTTATAAGATACCAAAATATGAGATTATTCCGACTGTATATTTGGTTTATTTTATTCCCGGTTCCGTTCATCGGAATCTATCTTTATGTTGTTCGTCTTACCGAAAAGTGGAGAAATACTCCGAGAATTAGTGCTAAAACCGGTTTGATTATGCACAAGTTGTCTGAAACAGAAGACGATAAGTTTTTAAAAACAGGCCAATTGGCAGAAGAGAAAGTTAAATCAGTAGATTACGATGTTTGGATTTCTGAAGAAGAAGGCGATATTTTAATACAATCGTATAAAAGGTGGTTTTCAAAGTATAGCGCTTGTCCCAAATGTAAATTTAAAACCTACTATAAAGTTTATGACAGAGTAATAACGCCCGCAACATATTCGAGCAGCGGAACCGGCGAAAAACATTACAGCTGTGTTAACTGCGGACATTCAAAAACGGTGCGATACACAATTCCTCAAAAAACCAGAACATCTTCAACAAGTTCATCATCTCGAGGAGGAGGTTCATCATGGTCATCAGGAGGTTCTTCATCGTGGGGCGGAGGACGCTCCGGAGGAGGCGGAGCCGGAAGCAGTTGGTAAAAAAGCAAAGATTTAACACATTAAAGATGTTTTTTAACAGAATTTAATATTTTTGTAAAAACTTAATAATTAAAAAAATGGCAGTAATAGAAGTAAGCGATAAAAACTTTGATGAAATTGTTTTACAATCAAAGATTCCGGTAATGGTAGATTTATGGGCTGTATGGTGCGGTCCGTGCAAAATGATACATCCGATTATTGAAGAGTTGTCAGATGAATATAACGGTCGAGTTTTGATGACCAAATTAGATGTTGATACAAACAGAGACATTGCTATGAAATACGGAATCAGAAATATTCCTACAGTTTTGTTCTTTAAAAACGGCGAAGTTGTCGATAAACAAGTTGGTGCCGTACCTAAAAAGAAATTTGTAGAAAAATTGGAGCCGATTTTATAATTTAAAAAAGAGACTGTGTAAAACGGTCTCTTTTTAAAAAAACATTTCTTGAAAAACATTGACGACATAAGCGAACTTAAAAACTTCGAAAATATTCAATTAATTGCAAAACAGCTTGTTGAAGGGTTTATTACCGGGCTGCATAAAAGCCCGTTTCACGGATTTTCTGTTGAATTTGCCGAACATCGTTTATACAATAAAGGAGAGTCTGTAAAAAATATAGATTGGAAACTCTACGGAAGAACCGACAAACTTTTTGTGAAAAAATTTGAAGAAGAAACGAACCTAAGATGTCAAATAATAATCGATACGTCTTCTTCTATGTTGTTTCCTTATAATACGAAAAAGCCGCAAACAAAGTTGTTGTTTTCTATATACAGTGCCGCTGCGTTAATAAATATTTTAAAAAAACAACGAGATGCGGTAGGTTTGACTTTTTTTTCAGAAAAAATTGAATTGCATACACCCTGCAAAATGTCATCAGTTCATACACAATACCTTTACAATGAGCTGAATAAACTTGCAACTGAAACACAAACTTTAAATAAAAAGAGCAAACCGGCTGAAATGCTTCACATTGTGTCCGAACAAATTCACAAACGATCTTTGGTTATCATATTCAGCGATATGTTCAGTTCAGAGAATCCGGAAAAATTATTTTCTGCATTACAACACTTAAAACACGGAAAACATGATGTTGTGCTTTTTCACGTAACAGACAAAGAGCACGAAAAAGAATTTAAGTTCTCAAACAGACCCTATAAATTTGTCGATATGGAATCCGGAGAAATTGTAAAACTGAATCCAAACGAAATAAGGGAATATTACACAGAACAAATGAATTCTTTTCAAGAAAATTTAAAACTAAAATGCGGACAATATAAAATTGATTTTGTACAAGCAGATATAAAATCGGATTTTAAAGAAATTTTAATTCCTTTTTTAATAAAACGGACAAAATTATATTAATCTGTAAAAACAACCGCACGTTTTAAATCATCATCAAATTGCTCAATATATTTTAGTTTTTCCGGCTCTGTCCAGTTTAAAAAAGCAGACATAATTTCTGCTGTAAGTTCCTTAATTTTATATATTTCTTTGATAAAAAAGAAAATCATTCCGGTTCTTCTTATAAAAAAATCTGCTAAATTACATGCCGATTCATAGTGTATGCTGTACCAAATTTCGGCTTTTAACCAAGCGAGTTGTGTTTGTTTTGTTTCGTTGTAAAATTCAAAAGCTTTGTTTGTAATTCTATCGATATTTGTGCCGTATCTGTAAAACAGCACTTTAAATTGTTCAGCAGAAATCCCTGTTTGTTTTGCTTCATCAAATTTCATGTCGGCAAATTCAATGAGTTTTGATATTTCCGGGTAAAAAGGAAAGTTCCCTCCCGATAATCGCATATTTTTTGTCTGACATTTTATAAATTGTTTCGAGTCAATTTTTTCCAGACGCTCGGCAACAATTTTAACAATGTTTTTTGCCATTACTCTATAGCCTGTAAGTTTTCCGCCCGCAATAGAAATTAATCCGGTTTCCGAAAGAAAAATTTCATCCTTTCTTGATAACTCAGAAGGTGCTTTCCCCTCTTCATGAATTAAAGGTCTTAATCCTGCCCATGCCGACAATACATCATTAATTGTCAGATTAGCAGAAGGAGCAATAAAATTAATGTTTTTTAATAAATAAAGAACATCATTTTTTGTGATATTAGGATTTTCAAGCGATTCGTTATAATCAGTATCGGTTGTTCCGATATAAACAACATTTTGTCTCGGAATCGCAAAAACCATTCGTTTGTCTCCGGTATCAAAATATATGGCATGATTTAAAGGAAAACTGGTTTTTTCAACAACAATATGAATCCCTTTTGTATGTCTTATCCTTTTTCCCGTTAATGAGTTATCTTTTTTTCTTTGGATATCTACCCAAGGACCCGTTGCATTCACAATTACTTTGGCATAAACCGAGTATTCTTTTTCAGAAATCATATCTTTAAAAGTAACACCGCAAATTTTACCGTTTTCATAGATAAAAGAATTTGCTTTTGCATAATTTAAAGGCTTAGTCCCAAATTCAACAGCCTTTTTTAAAACCTCTATGGTAAGCCTTGAGTCGTCAGTTTTGTATTCATAGTATAAGGCGCCGGCTTTTAAAATTTCATCATTCAATAACGGAACTTTTTCTAAGGTTTCTTCTTTACTTAACATTCTCCGGTGCTCTTCTTTTTTTACACCTGCAAGAAAATCATATACATAGAGCGCAATAGAGGTTGTAAATTCTCCTAAATTCCCGTTTTCTATAATCGGGAGAATCATTTTTTCCGGTAAAACAATATGTGCTGCATTTGTATGAACAATTTCTCTCTCTCTGCCGACTTCTCTGACCAATCCGAGTTCAAGATGCTCTAAATATCTTAAACCGCCGTGTACTAATTTTGTAGAACGACTGCTTGTTCCTGCCGAAAAGTCTTGCATTTCAATCAGCCCGGTAGAAATGCCTCTGGATGAGGCATCTAAAGCAATACCGGCTCCGGTAATACCTCCTCCGATTATCAACAAATCCAATTTTTTGCCGGTAATGTCTTTAATCAAAGAGTTTCTGTCGCTTGAAGAAAATACCATATTATATATTTAAAAAGAACAAAGATATTTCCTTTTTAATTATGAACAATGTTTTAAGTCATGAACATTTAATTAAATCGTAAAAATTAAATTGCTAAAACAGAATATATTTAATATTTTTGATAAGTTTTTTAACTAAAATTTTAAACAATGTCTATAAAAAGAACGTTTGATTTCTTGGATTATGCTTTAAAAACCTATCCAAAAGAAGATGCATTTTCGGTAAAAAGAAACGGAAAATGGGAAAATTTCAGTACAGAACAAATAAAGAAGCAAGCTGATTTGTTTAGCATCGGGTTAATATCGCTCGGTTTCAAAAAAGGAGACAAAATAGCTTCTGTTTCAAACAACAGACCGGAATGGAATATTATTGACATCGGCATGGAGCAAATCGGTGTCGTTCATGTTCCGATTTATCCCACAATCGGAGAAATTGAATATAAACACATCCTTACCCATTCGGATGCAAAAATGTTAATTGTTTCTTCAAAAGAAAGGTATGATTTCATCAGTCCGATTGCAAAAACAATTGAAGGTATTAAACACATATACACGTTCGACCTAATAGAAAAAACGCCTTCATACAGCGAGGTAATTAATATAGGAATTGAAAAAAACGAAGAATTGTCAGAACAATTAATTAAAATGCGTGATGATGTTCAAGAAAACGATTTAAGTTCTATTATATATACCTCAGGAACAACCGGCTTGTCAAAAGGTGTTATGATGACACATAAAAACTTTGTAAGTAATGTTTTAGATTCTGAAGTCGCTGTTCCGAAAGATGCGAAAATTGCTGTAAGCTTTTTACCTCTTAATCATGTGTTTGAACGGATGTTAAATTATTTATATACATACTTGGGCATAAGTATATATTATGCCGAAAGTATGGATACAATCGTTGCAAATATTCAAGAAGTTAAACCTCATATTTTTGCCGCAGTTCCGCGAATATTTGAGAAAGTATATGACAGTATTTATAATAAAGGCTTAGCATTATCCGGAATAAAAAAGAGTTTGTTTTTTTGGGCATTAAAACTTGGTCAAAAATATGATCAAACCAAAAATCAAGGGATTTTCTATAATAAAC
Organism: Acetofilamentum sp.; assembly: GCA_020720665.1. Classification (GTDB taxonomy): domain Bacteria; phylum Bacteroidota; class Bacteroidia; order Bacteroidales; family JAADGE01; genus JAADGE01. Next base: position 36,834 of record DYOF01000006.1, read on the forward strand.
AATTGGAATTAGCAAATAAGTTAATTTTTGTAAAATGGAGAGAAGCATTGGGCGGACGAATAAAAGCTGTTGTTTCCGGAGGAGCAGCTTTACAACCACGTTTAGCAAGAGTTTTCGGAGCAGCCGGAATACCGGTTCTGGAAGGTTATGGTTTATCTGAAACGGCACCGGTTATTTCAGTTAATCGAATGGGAGAAGTTCAAGCCGGAACTGTCGGTCAAATATTAGATACTGCCGAAGTTAAAATTGCAGAAGACGGAGAAATTTTATTTAAAGGTCCCAATTTAATGCCGGGTTATTACAAAGACGAAGAAAAAACAAAAGAAGCTATTGATGCGGAAGGTTGGTTTCATACCGGAGATACAGGTGAACTCAACGGAAAAATATTAAAAATTACCGGAAGAAAAAAAGAGATTTTCAAATTGTCAACAGGAAAATATGTCGCTCCGGAGCTTGTAGAGAACAAAATGAAAGAATCTCCGTTTATTGAACAATTAATGATTGTAGGCGATAATGAGAAATATACAGCAGCAATTGTGTGCCCCGCTTTTGAACATCTACACAATTGGGCATCCAGACACAACATTTCATTTAAAGACAACTTAGATTTAATAACAAACGACGAAATAATTAAACGTTACGAAAGCGAAATAGAAACGTTTAATGAAAAATTAGATCATGCGATGCAAATAAAGAAGTTTTCATTGGTTTGTGAAGAATGGAAACCGGAAACAGGCGAGCTATCGCCGACATTAAAATTAAAAAGACGAATTTTAGTAGATAAATATAAAGTAAAATTAGATTTTTTATACGGATATACCGATAACGAAGGCTTTATTCAAGAAAAATTGTCTTAATAAAAAAGGAGTGTGTTTAACACTCCTTTTTTATAACCATAAATTAATAAATTGCTTGAAACATAATCAAAGAATAATGCGTATATTTATGTATTACAGATAATTTAATTTTAAGCTAATGGAAATAAAAAGAACGTTCGATTTTTTGGAAAATGCGGTACAAAATTTTCCCGGAGAAAAAACATTTAATGTAAAAAGAAACGGAAAGTGGGATTATTTCAGTACTGAAAAAATTAAAAATATGTCTAATCACTTTAGCTCGGCACTTATTGAATTAGGCTTGAGCAAAGATGATAAAATTATTACAATTTCTAATAATCGTCCGGAATGGAATGTTGCCGATTTTGGAATGGAGCAAGTAGGAGTAATTCATGTTCCTGTATATCAAGCTTTGGGGGACAAAACGTATTTACATATTTTTTCGCATTCCGATGCAAAAATGCTTATTGTTTCATCAAAAGAAATTTATGACAGCATAAAAACGGTTTTGTCACAAATTGATACAATAAAATATGTTTTCAGTTTTGATAAAATTGAAAACGTTGAACATTTTGATGTATTATTGCAAATCGGAGAACATGAATATGAAAAAAATTCCGGAAGAATTCAACAAATGAAAGCAGACGTAAAAGAACCGGATATCAGTTCAATTATTTATACTTCCGGTACTACAGGTGAACCAAAGGGAGTAATGTTGACACATAAAAACATTGTCCAAAATGTCTTAGCCGCCGTTCCGGTTGTTCCGGAGGGAGTTGAACGAGCAATAAGCTTTTTACCCTTAAACCATGTGTTTGAACGAATGTTAAACTATTTGTTTATACATAAAGCCGTAGAAATTTATTATGCAGAAAGCGTTGATACCTTAGTTGATGATATAAAAGAAATAAAACCTCATTCTTTTGCAACCGTTCCGCGTTTGTTAGAAAAAATTTACGATAAAATTTATGCAAAAGGATTAGATTTAAAAGGAATTAAAAAAGGTCTCTTCTTTAGCTCTTTGAGAACCGGACAGAAATATGAAGACCATAAAACGCAAAGTGTTTTTTATAAAGCGAAACTTGCAATTGATAACAAATTAGTTTTTTCGAAATGGAGAGAAGCCCTCGGAGGTGAAATTAAAGTTATTGTATCCGGCGGAGCAGCTCTGCAACCACGATTAGCAAGAGTGTTCGGAGCAGCCAAAATACCCGTAATTGAAGGATACGGATTGACAGAAACCTCTCCGGTAATTTCCGTAAACAGAATAGGAGATATACGTGCGGGAACTGTCGGAAAACTATTAGATGTTTCAAAAGTGAAAATCGCATCTGACGGTGAAATATTGTATAAAGGTGTCTGTTTAATGAAAGGATATTATAAAGATAAGGAACGTACCGAAGATGTCATTGACGATGACGGATGGTTTCATACAGGAGATATGGGTGAGCTATCCGGAGATATTTTAAAAATTACAGGAAGAAAAAAAGAGTTGTTTAAACTCTCAACAGGGAAGTATGTAGCTCCGCAATTAGTAGAAAACATAATGAAAGAAAGCCCGTTTATTGAACAAATTATGGTAATCGGTGAAAATGAGCGTTATTGCTCCGCTCTGGTTTGTCCGAATATTGACCATCTTAAGTCGTGGGCAGGAAGACATGAAATTCAACACAAATCCGTTCAAGAATTAATCAATAAAGAAGAGGTTAATAAAAAATATTCAAAAGAAATAGAAGCGTTGAACTTTGACGTTGAATATACTATGCATATAAAAAAGTTTATAATAGTTCCGGATTCCTGGGGTCCCGATACCGGTGAATTATCGCCGACATTAAAGCTAAAAAGAGAATTTATCATGAAAAAATATCAAGCTCAGATAGATTATTTGTACGGGTATTCAGAATAAAGGAACAATTTAATAAAGAAAAATTTCAATTTTCGGAAGCATTTTATAGAGGAATTTATTTTGCCGGAATTACTTTATATAACTTATCTGCTCTTCTGATTTTTTCATTTACCGGCATAGAAATTATTTGCCCTTTTTTAACAACACTAACCGTTTTTTCTTCAAATCGCAACTCTTTAACAAGCGTTTGGATAACTCCGGTAGTAGGCCCGGTTATTAAAATTTCATCGCCGATTTCGAGTTCCCCTGTTTGGATTTCAAATTCTCCGACATTAATTTTAGAAAAATAATTTCGAACACGACCGATAAAAATTTTTTGTTTGCTTGCTTTTGAACCATAGTCCTTGCTCCACTCACCAAGTTTCCTGCCCAGATAATACCCGTCCCAAAACCCCCTGTTAAAAACCGTAGAAAGCCGGCTTTTCCAATCTTCTATTTTTTCTTGGTTATATGTATTGTCAAAAACCGAATTAACCGCCTCTCTATAACATTCGGTAACAATTTTAACATATTCAGCCGGCCTCGCTCGACCCTCAATTTTTAAAACTTTTACTCCTGCATCTAAAACTTTATCAATAAAATCAATTGTTAATAAATCTTTTGGAGACATAATATATTCGTTATCAATTTCAAGTTCAAATCCCGTTTCCTTTTCTGTAACAATATATGCCTTACGACAAGTTTGTAAACAAGCACCTCTGTTTGCAGATGAGTTTTGTTCATGAAGACTTAAATAACACTTCCCCGATATTGCCATACATAATGCACCGTGTGCAAATATTTCAATTTGAATTAAATTACCTGAGGGTCCTTTTATTTGTTCATTTTCAATTGTTTGTGTAATGTGCTTTACCTGTTTTAAACTCAGCTCTCGGGCTAATACAACTACATCTGCAAAATTGGCATAAAATTTTAAAGTTTCAATATTGCTGATATTCAATTGTGTAGAAATATGCACTTCGAGCCCTATTGTATAAGCGTAATTCATAACGGCTTGGTCTGATGCAATTATTGCCGTAATCCCGTTCGTTTTTGCAATGTTTAAAATTTCTTTCATCAGAGCAATATCGTAATCATAAATAATGGTATTAACTGTTAAATAGCTCTTTATATTATTTTTATTACAAATATCAACAATCGTTCTTAGGTCTTCAACAGAGAAATTATTAGTCGATTTAGCCCTCATGTTTAATTGCTCAATACCGAAATAAACAGAGTCTGCGCCGGCTTGAATTGCAGCAGCCAGAGATTCAAAAGAACCGACCGGTGCCATAATTTCTATTTCTTCTTTTTTAAATCGCATACGAATTCTAATTTTTGCAAATATCTAATTTTTTATTTAATACCGAAAAATCAAAAACGAAAGCATCTGTTATCTGTATATTTAATATCTTTGAAACAAATAAAATTAATTAAAGGAATGTTTGCGCCAAAAAAAACAAATATTGAAATAGTAAAAAAAATTGTAGTCAAAGGACTGGTTCTGATTATACCGCTTTATATTCTTTGGTTTTTTTATATTGAAAGGTTTCCGATGTATTATAACAGCCCCAATAATACACGATGGTACTTTATTTCAAAAACCTTAAAAAAAGAAATAATAATACCGAAATCAGAGATTCTTTTTTTAGGAGATTCTCGGGTTAATGCCGGAATTAACTTTAATAATATAACCGGAGCATACAGTTTTGCAGCAGGGGGAGCCACTTGTATTGAAATGTACTATATTCTAAAAAAATATACCGAACAATATCACCCGCCGAAGTCTGTTTATTTATCAATATCCCCGCGGTTTTTTTCTGAAACTTATGCGTTTTATTCATACGCCGTCAGAAATAAATTGCTCTCTTTTTCAGACATGAAAGAAATTTCTAAAATCTATGAAAAAAACGATACAACTTTAAGAAGAACTCCGTTAATAAATTTTATATTATATCGATTAAATTACCCCGAATACTATCAATCAGATGTTATGAAAAATTATGTTTTTGCAGCCTACAGTGAAAATAAAAAAATGATTAATGAAATGATTGATTTGAAAGGCGGAAGGTTTCACACCGGATTAAAGGATTCGTGTTCGGATTTAAACTATGAAACGAAATATATGCACTTTATTCCGTCTGAAATAATTACTGTATATTTTGAGAAGATAATTAATTTGTGCAGTGAAAAAAATATTGAGTTCTGTTTTTTTTCGATGCCGATGAATGAAAGTTCATACAGAAAACTTAACACAAATTTTTTAAATGAATATACAAATTTTATAAATGAGTATAAAAATAACTATCCGGAATTTAGAATTTCTGATAGTTTATATTCAATGCCCGATGTTTTTTTCGGTGATGACTCTCACTTAAATTTGAGGGGAAAAAACTATTTTACAAATGAATTTTTGAAAACATTTGAAAACTTCCGTTAATTTAAAAAAAAGAAACTTCGGCAGAAATAATAAAATAAATGTTTAATTAAAAGCCGTATTGTTTTAGTATTCAATTAATTATTACTTAAACTGTGTTAAAAAACGGATGTCATTTTCAAAAAACAACCTTAAATCTTTAATGCCGTATTTTAACATAGTAATACGTTCAATACCCATTCCAAACGCAAAACCTGTATATTTTACGCTGTCAATATCATTTGCTTCTAAAACATTCGGGTCAACCATTCCGCAGCCTAATATTTCAAGCCAGCCGGTATATTTACAAACATTGCATCCTTTTCCTCCGCAAAGAGAACATGAAACATCAACTTCGGCAGACGGTTCAGTAAACGGAAAATATGAGGGGCGTAATCTGATTTTCGCATCTTTCCCGAAAAATTCTTTTGCAAAATATTCGAGAGTTTGTTTTAAATCGGCAAAAGACACATTTTCATCAATAAACAAACCTTCAATTTGATGAAAAATACAATGTGCTCTTGCAGAAATAGCCTCATTTCTAAAAACACGTCCGGGAGAAATAGTCCTTATCGGAGGTTTTTGATTATCCATAACACGGACTTGAACAGATGAGGTGTGTGTGCGTAATAAAATATCCGGATTTTGTTCAATGAAAAACGTATCTTGCATATCTCTTGCCGGATGTTCGGGGGGAAAATTTAAGGCAGAAAACACATGATAATCATCTTCAATTTCGGGTCCTTCAGAAATTGTAAAGCCCAATCGTGTAAAAATTTCAACAATTTCATTTTTAACAATAGAAATAGGATGTCTTGAACCGATTTTTTCCGCACTTCCGGGTAAACTAAGGTCTAATGCTGTTTTTACTTGTACATTTGATTCAATTTGATTGTTTAAATAATTGATTTTGTCTGTAACAGAGTCTTTTAAAATGTTTAAAATCTTACCGAAATCTTTTTTTTCATCATTAGGAACGGTTTTAAAGGCATTAAATAATTCCGTCAGAAGTCCCCCTTTTTTTGAAAGATATTTAATTCTGAATAATTCAATTTCTTCCGGTTTGTCGGAATTAAATTGTTCAACTTCGTTTATATACTTTCTGACTTGTTCTAACATTCTCAGAATCTTTATTTTTATAATGGTTTACTCAATAATCGGTTTAATTTTCATCTTGATATTCTTCAACGGGCGTTTATTTTTATCCGTTTCAGCCGCTGCTATTTTGTCAATCACATCTATACCTTCAATAATTTCACCAAAAACGGTATAATTATTATCTAAAAACGGTATGCCGCCGATTTCTTTGTATGCAATGCGTTTAAATTCAGGAATTTTAATTAAAACAAAATCTTTTTTCTTCTTTAAGTATTTGTATATAAATTCATTGCTTTTGTCATTGGTTTTTTGCGAAATTTTGTGTAATTCCGACAAAACAGATGGGTTTTTAACAATATAATCATTTAACGATGTTTGTTTTTCTAATTCATTAAGTTCTTCGTCGTTATATTTTTTACCTTGAACCAGATAGAACTGTGAGCCGGAAGACTTTTTTTCGGGATTAAGGTCATCTCCTTCTCTCGCTGCGGCAATAACGCCTTTTTTATGATATAAAGAATCGTTAAATTCGGCTGCAATGTCATATCCGGGACCTCCGTTTCCGAGCTTTACGCCGGGAGCCGCTGTTTTTGAGTCAGGGTCTCCGCCTTGAATCATAAATTCGTTAATTACTCTGTGGAACAGTAAATCATTGAAAAAACTGTTATTTGCTAATTTTATAAAATTCTTTTTATGTAGAGGAGTTTGGTCGTAAAATTTGATTTTCATATTACCAAACTCGGTTTCTATCAAAACCATATTGACAGATTCCAATTCTGTATCGGTAAGTTTTTTTGGTAAGTCGATATTTTCTTGTTCTTTTTCAGGCTTATCGTTTTTTTCTTTGCAATTTTCTAATGATATGCTCATCAATATCATTAAAACGTATAAAATTTTTTTTATGTGTGTAAATTTATTTCTCATGTGTGCTTCGTTTATTTATTTTGGTAATTAATCGGCAAAAATAAAAAAAAATGTAAAAACCACAGTCATTATTTTGTGTTTTCTGAAATTTTGAGCTTTATTTTTATATCAACGATGTAAAATTTAATTTCGCTTTAATTGAAAATTCTTTCCTTTGAGGGCTTATCCGTTTACGTAGTAACTATCAATATCTAAGTTCAAATTTGCAGATTAATGGTGATAATAACAGACTGATTTTTCCTTAACAAAACGGCATAAATTTATATCTTTTCTAATAAATTTATCAAAACGGTTTGAATTTGCATGAAACTTTTGAGTTCTTGCTCCCTGTAAATAAAAACTATTTTATAATAAATACCACGTTCGCAGCTTTTATTATACAGAATAGATTTGTTAAGTCGATATGATTCTCTTATTAAACGCTTAATGCGATTACGTTTTACGGCTGATTTTATTAATTTTTTTGGAACGCTTATTGCAATTTTGTTATTTTTTTCAAAATCAGACGATTTCGTATAAGCAACAGAAATCAGTTTATCGAAAAAAAAAATCCCGTTTGTAAAAATACGGGAAATTTCTTTCTTACTTTTTAATTTTTCTAAATTTGAAAAACGATTATTTTGCATAATCATTTGTTGTTTTCTTTTATAAACTTTTCAATAGCCATTGTCATAGACGGATATTCTTTTGTCGGGGCATTAATATCTAATCTCAAGCCTGCTTTTTTAACGGCGTTGGCAGTAGTTGTTCCTAATGATGCAATGATTTTTCCGTTTTGTTTAAAATCAGGAAAGTTGTGAAAAAGAGAACTTATACCTGCCGGGCTGAAAAATACAATAACATCGTAATAAATATCGGCTAAATTTGACAGGTCGGCACTAATTGTTTCATACATAACAGCCTTGCTGAACACAAATTCTTCTTTTTTAAGTTTTTTGGCAAAGGTTGTTTTGTGGACTTTTGCTACAGGAAGTAAAAATTTTTCAGTTTTATGTTTTGCCATAATCGTCATAAGTTGGTCAAAAGTGCTTTCGGAATAAAAAATTTTCCTTTTTCTGTAAGTAATGTATTTCTGTAAGTAGAAGGCAATACTTTCGGTTAAACAGAAAAATTTCATTGTAATAGGTATTTGTAATCGCATTTCTTCGGCAAGCCTAAAGTAGTTATCAACAGATGTTTTGCTTGTCATTATTACAGCAGAAAATTCCATTAGATTTATTTTTTGTTGTCTGAACTTCCGTGCATCATAACCTTTAATTTCTATAAACGGAATAAAATCAACATCAACTTGATACTTTCGTGCTAAATCTAAATAGGGAGATTTTTCATTTTGCGGCTGCGGTTGTGAAACTAAAATTTTTTTTATTTTCAAAACAGTAGAATTTAAGTTAGTATTTCAGAAGTTGACCTATCGTATCTGTAAAATTTTAATCAGAAATAATAAAGGTATTACTTCAAAGCTGCAAAGGTATAAAAACATGTATAATATTTTGATGTGTTTATTCAAATTTATTTTTATTAAACGAAAAATTCTAAGAAAGAATCACACTGCAAAAATTGCAACCCCTATTATCACAAACAATTTAGAGGCAACAGTAAAACTGATTAATATTGTAACGGGTAATAATAAAATACCTAAAGATTTGTTTAAAATGTTTATGTTGTGATTATATTCAATGCCGATATCTTCAATCTTAAAAATTTTACTCACAATAATATTCAGCCCTTTATTTAAGATATTAACAATCAAGAGAATTAAAATTGTTACGGAAGAAATTACAAAAAAATGAAAATGCGGTAAACTAACAGAAAAAATATTTAAACTTTGTTGAATAAATATAGTTGAGGTAATTAAATAATTTGAAAATAAAATCCAATCGGAAAGCGTTTTATTCGTTTTGTTTTCATTTAATATATAATTAGATGTTTTATAATTTATGGCTGCAAGCAAAATTAATCGAATATATTCTTTATGTGTTTGTTTAATGTAAGCAATTAAACTTAAACTTATTATAAAAATAACTATTAACCAATCAGGATTCATTTATAAAATATCTTCAAATCAGAAACGCAAAATTACTTAAATTTCCGTTTCTTTATTAAATTTTTAGCAGATTTGTTTGGTAAAACCATCTTAACGGCTTTTCTTTAATATTCCGTAAAAAACAATATGCCGGAAAAAAATATAAAGAATTAATAATTTTATAAAATGATTACAGATTACTTTCAAATTAACGAGCTTTTAAGTGATGAACAAAAAATAATTAAACAATCTGTTCGAGCTTGGGTTGATAAAAAAATTCTTCCGATTATTGATGATGCTAATCAAAAAAACATTTCTCTTCATACTTTAATTAAAGAAATGGGAGAGCTGGGTGTCTTGGGTTCGTTTATTCCTGTAAAATATGGCGGTGCAGGACTCGACCAAATATCCTATGGTTTAATTATGCAAGAATTGGAACGAGGAGACAGTGCTGTTCGTTCTACGGCTTCGGTACAATCATCATTAGTTATGTATCCGATTTATGAGTTCGGGAGTGAAGAACAACGCTGCAAATATTTGCCGAAATTAGCATCCGGAGAAATGATAGGAGCATTCGGATTAACAGAACCCAATCATGGCTCTGACCCGGGCAGTATGGAAACCAAATTTTCTGAGAAAGGCGAATTTGTTATTTTAAACGGTGCTAAAATGTGGATTACAAATGCTCCGGTATGCGATGTAGCTGTTGTATGGGCAAAAAATGAAAACGGAGTGGTTAACGGTTTAATTGTTGAACGCGGAATGGAGGGTTTTTCAACACCTGCAACACATAAAAAATGGTCGTTAAGAGCATCATCAACAGGAGAATTGATATTTGATAACATAAGAGTTCCGAAAGAAAATATATTGCCGAATATTTCCGGTTTAAAAGGTCCTATGAAATGCTTAAACTCAGCAAGATACGGAATTGCATGGGGAGTATTGGGAGCCGGCTTTGATTGTTTTAACTCCGCATTAAAATATGCCGAAGAACGAAAACAGTTTAACAAACCTATTGCCGGTTTTCAATTGATTCAAAAAAAATTAGCCGAAATGCTGACAGATTTAACCGCAGCTCAGTTAATGGCTTTACGAGCAGGGCAATTAAAAAATGAAGGTAAAGCTACGCCTGCTCAAATTTCAATGATAAAAAGAAATAATGTAAAAACAGCATTAAATGTTGCACGTGAGTCTCGTCAAATATTAGGGGCAATGGGAATAACCGGTGATTTTCCGATTATGCGACATATGATGAACCTTGAGTCTGTAATTACTTATGAAGGAACCCACGATGTACATTTGTTAATAACCGGATTTGATATAACCGGAATTTCTTCTTTTAAATAAATGAGCCAAAATGAAAATTTTTAATCTTGTAAAATCCGGTTATATTTTTTTTGTATTAATTTTTATTGGTTTCGGTTTTAAAATCAATGATGACGGTGATGATTTTGAAATTGCCAAAAGCTTTGAGCTTTTTCACGATGTTGTAAGAGAAATAAGGCTTTTTTATGTTGACGACCCCGATATTAGCACTTTAATAAATGAAAGCATTAATGAATTTTTAAAAAAATTAGACCCGTACACCGTTTTTTATCCTGAATCACAAATTGAAGAATATTCGTTCATAACTACAGGTGCGTATGCCGGTATCGGTGCATCTGTTTTTGAAAAAAACAATCAATTAATTTTAGCAGACGTTTATCAAAATTCACCTGCTGATAAAGCCGGTTTAAAAACAGGAGATCAAATCGTTGCAATCAACAATATAAAACCCGACAGCTCTAACTATGCTGATATAAAACCGCTTTTAAAAGGAGAACCGGGAAGCGAAGTGTCTCTTTTAATAAAACGTTTTGGACAAGAGCAAGCATTTGAAAAACAAATAATAAGAGAAAAAATATTGTTTGAAGACATAAATTATTATGAGTTAACCGACGATGACTTTGCTTATATAAAATTAGACGGATTCAAATCCGGAGCTGCAAATAATGTTAAGAAATGCTTATCAGAACTTAATTCCAAAAGAAATTTAAAAGGAATTATTTTAGATTTAAGAGGAAACCCGGGCGGATTATTAATTGAAGCGGTTAATTTGGTGAATCTGTTTGTTGAAAAAGGAAAAGAAGTAGTCAGTACTAAAGGGCGAATTGCAGATTGGACTGAAATATACAGAGCTACATCAGAACCGATTTATCCGGAAACCCCCGTGGTTGTTCTTATTAACCGAGAATCTGCGTCTGCATCCGAAATTGTTGCCGGAGCATTGCAAGATTATGATCGGGCAGTAATTATCGGGCAACGTTCTTTCGGAAAAGGATTAGTGCAAACAACCCGAAATTTAAGCTATAATACCGGAATTAAAATTACAACGGCAAAATACTATATCCCAAGCGGCAGATGTATTCAAGAAATAGACTATTCATATTATAATAACAACGAAACGAAAAATGTTAAACCGTTTAAAACTCGCATCGGAAGACCGGTTTTTGAAGGCGGAGGAATTCAACCGGATAGTTTAATACGGGCTGACTCTCTTGCTCGGTTTACTAAACAAATAATTTCGAATTACCTTCTTTTTGATTTTGCAACGGAGTATTATTATTTGCATCCGAACATCGAAAATCCTCAAAATTTTAAAATTACCGATGAAATTTATAAAGAATTTTCAGAATTTGTTTTTAAAAATGCATCTGATTTAACTTCTGAAAGCTATAATTTATCAAACCAATTAATTAATTCACTGAAATCTGAACGATACGATTTAGAAATTATTAATAAAATAAAAAGCATTAAAGAAAATATCTTGTCTGATAAGAAACGATTTGTTCAAGTTTATAAAGCTCAGATAATTCCTTTATTAGAAAATGAGCTAATCGGTCGGTATTACTATAATTCAGGTCAAATTAAAGCACGAATGAAACATGATAAAGAATATCTCGCAGCAAAAGAAATTTTAAAAAATAAAGGCAAGTACAATTTAATTTTGTCTGAAATAAGTGATTAATTTAACAAATGTTTAGAAAAAAGTAATTAATTGTTGACTTGTTGGAATATAATTTGTATATTTACAAAAAAGATTATTATTTTTGTCTGAAAACAAATTGATATGTTTCCGGAAAAAATAGAAATAAAGGGGAATCAAGATACTCCCGGCGTTATTTTCGATAAAGAAAATAATAAATTTGAATTAAGCGGACGCTCTTTTCCGGCAGATGCAAACTTATTTTATTTACCATTGTTAAAATGGCTTGATGATTATAAGGCTTTAGGAAGAAATGAGCAACTGACAATGAATGTTAAAATGGAATATTTTAACACCGCTTCAGCGAAAATGCTTTTGGACATCTTTTTTAAATTGGAAGATATGGCAGAAGTCGGTTTTGATGTTCAAATTAAATGGTATTATCTTGAAGAAGATGATGATATGTTGGAGGCGGGTGAAGAGTTTAATGATATAGTTGAAATTGAATTCGAATTAATTGAATACAAATCAGAACATTTTTAAAACATTTAATATTTTCCTTGTACGTTTGATTTTGAGTATTTGACCCGTTGTTTTAAACTTCGGGTCATACTCTTTTTTACCCCTTATGTATTAGGTTTGTAATTTTAAATTGTTTCGCAGACTTAGCCCTCTTTATTCATAAACAATGTGGGTTAGTGTGCTTCTAACCAGTTGTTTCCTGAACTGCTTTCAACCGTAAGTTTAACGGACAGTTTCGCTGCATTTTCCATTTCTTCTGAAATAATTTTCTTTGCACGTTCTAATTCTTCTCTCGGAACATCAAAAACTAATTCGTCGTGAACTTGTAAAATCATTTTAGTTTTGAGCCTTTCGTCAAGAATTCTTTTTTGACAATTAATCATAGCAATTTTTATAATGTCGGCAGCTGTTCCCTGAATGGGGGCGTTAATTGCATTCCGTTCATCATTGCTGCGTAATAAAGAATTTCGGGAATGAATATTTAATAAATAGCGTTTTCTGCCGTAAAGAGTAGAAACATATCCGTTGTCATACCCAAATTTAATGCTTTCATCCATAAAGCGTTTAACATTCGGGTAACTTGAAAAATAACCGTCAATTAATTCTTTAGCTTCATTTCTTGAAATTCTTAAATTTTGTGATAAACCGAAGGACGAAATTCCGTAGATGATACCAAAATTAGCAGATTTAGCTCGGCTTCTCATATCTTTGGTAACATCCGAAAGGGCAATATTGTAAATTTTTGCGGCAGTGGCGGCATGAATGTCTTCTTTTTGATTAAAAGCCTCTAACATATTTTTATCTTGACTTAAATGTGCCATTAACCGAAGCTCTATTTGTGAATAATCGGCAGAAAATAATATATGATTTTCATCAGACGGGATAAATGCTTCACGAATTCGTTTTCCGTCATCGGTTCTTATCGGAATATTTTGAAGATTCGGATTTGTTGAACTTAATCTGCCCGTAGATGTTATTGCCTGATTATATGACGTGTGTATTTTTCCGGTTTTTGAATTAATCAACTCGGGTAAAGCTTTTACGTATGTTGATTGTAATTTTGAATATCCGCGATAATCTAAAATTAAATTTATTATTTCGTGTTTGTCTTTTAATTTTTGAAGTTCCGACTCGTCAGTCGAATACTGTTTTGTTTTCGTTTTTTTAGGATTATCAGTAATTTTAAGTTCTTCAAACAGAATAATTCCGAGTTGTTTCGGCGAAGCGATATTAAATTCTTTTCCGGCAAGATTGTAAATGCGTTTTTCTGTATCAGAAATTTTTATTTCCAGTTCTTTTTCATATCGATTTAATTTTTCTATGCTGATTTTAACTCCGTTTGATTCCATATTTGCTAATACATATACTAAAGGAAATTCAATATCAACAGCTAACTCGAAAAGCTTTTCGTCCTTTTTTAATATCGGCTCTAATTTGTTTTTTAACTGTAAAGTAATATCGGCATCTTCACCGGCATATTCTTTAACGGTATCAACGGGAACATTTTTCATAGAACCTTGCTCTTTCCCCTTTTTACCAATTAATGACTCAATAGAAACCGGAGAATAATTCAAATACGTTTCTGATAAAACATTTAAATTATGCCGTTTTTCAGGTTCTAAAAGATAATGAGCCAACATCGTATCAAAAAGATCTCCGGTTACGGTTATACCATAGTTTTTTAATACAATAATGTCATATTTTATGTTTTGACCGATTTTTTTTATCAGCGGATTTTGAAGAACCGGTTTAATTAAATTAATTGCTTTTTGATCTTGAATTGAATCGTTTCCGAAAGGGATGTAATATGCTTCATAAGCCCTGAATGCGAATGCTATCCCGATAAGAGATGCCGAGTGCGGGTCGGTTCCTGTTGTTTCTGTATCAAAACAAAATTCTGAGGTTTTTTCTAATTTTAATACCAGAGAACGAATTTCTTCTTCAGTTGTTAAGAGCAAATAATTGTGTTCAACTGTTTCAATTGTTCTAAAGGAAGTTTGGTAAACCGTTTCTGTTTGTTTTGTTTCCTCTCCGAATAAAGTTCCTTGTGAAACAATTTCTTTTTCCGGGATAATTCGTTTTGATAATGCATTAAATTCTAATTCATTAAAAATTACTGCTAATTGATTGAAGTTTGGCTCGGACAAGCTCAATTCGTCTTCTGCAAACTCAACCGGAACATTTATATCAATAGTAACAAGCGTTTTAGATAATTTAACTAAATCTTTACTATTAATAATATTTTCTTTTTGTTTCCCTTTTAGTTCGTTTATATGTGCATAAATTCCTTCAATATTTTTATATTCTTTTATTAATTTTATTGAAGTTTTTTCACCTATCCCCGGTATTCCGGGAACATTGTCGGCAGTGTCTCCCCAAATTGCCAAAATATCAATAACCTGTTCCGGTTTTTCAATTTCGTATTTTTCACAAATTTCTTTCACTCCGACAAGTTCTGCTTCATTTCCCCCTTTTTTCGGTTTATACATAAAAATATTTTCTGAAACTAATTGTCCGAAATCTTTATCCGGCGTCATCATATATGTTTGAAACCCTCTTTTTTCCGCCATTTTTGCTATAGTCCCAATGGTATCATCTGCTTCAAAACCGGCAACTTCAAATATCGGAATATTAAATGATTTAATGATTTGTTTGATAAACGGGACAGATTTGATTATATCTTCAGGTGTTGAATCTCTGTTTGCTTTATAATCAGGGTATAAATCGTTTCTGAAGGTTTTAGAGGGCGAATCAAAAACAACGGCAATATGAGTCGGTTTTTCTCTTTGTAAAACATCAAAAAGAGTATTTGTAAACCCCAAAATTGCAGAAGTGTTCAAACCTTTTGAGTTGTAACGCGGGTTTTTAATAAAAGCGTAATATGCTCTGAAAATCAAAGCGTAAGCATCCAGTAAAAAAAGTTTTTTTTCTGTTTTCATGTTTTATTGATTATCTGATGCAAACCATTCTGCATAAGAAGTTTCGGTTTCGTATAGTCTGATTGAAAACAGCTCAACGCCTTCGGGTAAATTCTTTTTAATAATTTCAGAAAAATCTTTAACCATATTTTCACATGTGGGTTGATAGTCGGTTGTTATAAATCTATCAAACATTTCAGGTGTATTTCTAAAGCCTTGGTACGGCGCATTTTTATTTAAGATAACCGAATGATCAAATATATCTACAATATTTGTTTTTACGATTTGTTTCAAATCCCCGAAATCAATAACCATTCCGAGCTTTTTATTTGTTTTGTCCGAAATAGGAAACCCTATTACGGTAACAAAAAGTTTATAGGTGTGACCATGAATATTTTTACATTTTCCGTCATAATTCCATAATGCGTGAGCAGATTCAAAATTGAATTGTTTGGTAACTCTTATCTTTTCCATTATTTTTATTCCTAAGTTGTTTTTTTTTACAAAAATAAAAAAACCGCTTTAAAAAGCGGTTACAAATTATAAATATTACTAAATTTAACTCTCACAGTCGGCACATTTATTTAAACATTCAACAATATGTTCTAAATTCTGATTACGTAAAAAATAGAAAGAATTTTTCCCTATTCGTTCAGATCTTAATACACCCTTGTCCTTTAATATTCCTAAGTGATGAGACGTTGTAGATTGTTCAATATTTAATGCAATATGAATTTCAGAAACAGTTAATTTGCTGTTATTACGCAGTAAATTTAAAATTGCAACTCTCATCGGATGTGCCATGGCTTTTAACAATGTTGCAGCATTTTCTAATTTTTCGGGGCTGATTTCAAACTTTTTATCCACGTATTTATATTTTTAATTTAAAAATCTAAATTGAATATTTAAACATCAAAACATCAACATTTTGTACAAAGTTTAAAGATGAATATAAAATCTTTGTGTTCTTTGTGAATTTCTTGGTGTCTTTGTGGTTTTTAAACGTTCATTTTAGATTTTCAGGTTTAACAAAAATATGAAAGAATAACAGCACACAATATGATAATTGTCATATTTAG
>DYOF01000190.1 GCA_020720665.1 Acetofilamentum sp.
ATTTGAAAGCCAAAAGTTTTAGTTTGTGAATAATTCAGCTGAGTATGTCTGTTATTATTATATATTTGCGGTGAAAAAAACAATTCATAAAGAACCAATAGTTTGTGTATAAAATTAATAAGCAGTTTAAAAAATGTAAATAATGGCAACAGTAAATTTATCTGATTATACGTTTAACCCGGTGCCGTCAGCAGAAATGATGCGTTTCGGCATAGTTGTTTCCGAATGGAATACTGAAATTACCGAGGCATTATATAAGGGTGCATACGAAACTTTATTAAAACACGGTGCAACATCCGGAAATATTAGAAAAGAATATGTTCCGGGCACATTTGAATTAACATACGGTGCCGCAAAGATGATTAAATCTGAGAATTTAGATGCCGTAATTGTTTTGGGTTGTGTCATTCAAGGAGAAACACGACATTTTGATTTTATTTGTCAGGGTGTTGCATACGGAATAAGCAAACTGAATATTAAATATAAAACCCCCGTAATTTTTGGGGTTTTAACTACAAATAATCTTCAACAAGCCATTGACAGGGCAGGCGGAAAACATGGAAATAAAGGTGATGAAGCTGCAATAACGGCTGTTAAAATGGCTGCTTTGAAAAATCGTTAAAAAAAAACTGTCTGATGACAGTTTTTTTTAATTTAAAAAGTATATCTTATTGACAGCCCTCCGCCTTTAATTGCGAAACCGTTGCCGTTTATTACGGGAATATAAGGCATCCAATCTAATCCTAAGGTGAGAGGAGCAGTTCTGAATTTATATTCTAAACCGATAACTCCAAGAGCTCCGATGCCTGTGCCGCTGTCTATTCCGACTGACCCGCCGACACCGATAAACCATTTTAGCCTGCTTTCATCAAAGAAATTCATGTGATGTTCAAACAGCCCGCTGACTTGAAATCCGTTGTGCCAATATGATGTTAAAATCCCTTCTACGGCATTCGAGCGGGAAACAAAATGCTTTACGGTTAATCCGCCGTTATGATAATAACCCAATCTTAAACCGATTCCGGTATTATAATTTTGTGCATTCAAGTAGAATGTTGAAGCAATAAAGATTGATAAAATGATTAATAATTTGTTCATGTGTCTAAAAATTTATAATTAATTAATATTCTGCAAACTGAGTCGTGTAAATATTTATAATGCTTGTTCTTTCCTGCACATAGGAACACTTTCTTTGAACTAAACTTAATAAAGGTATTCTGTTAGTCATACCCTTGTGTGTAAAAAATCGTTTTACCCGGGTGTTTCATGTGACAGTATCTTTTTAATAAATAATATTAGGCAAAAATAATAAATAAATCAAAAGTCGAAACTTATGGTTTAAGTTTTTACTGACATATTTATATTAAGGTAAAATTAATTGATAGCTGAAAAGGACACCATTTGAATTTGGTATTTTTTCTTACACTTGTAGGGTGTTTTCACCATAGCCGTCAGGTTAATTTTTAAAATGCAATAAATTAGGTATTTATATTTTTTACACTCTCAACATGAATACTTTTTTTTAATTTATTTGTTTGAAAATACTACATTTTATTATTATTATTTATGTTGTTAAATATCATATAATCAGAAACATACCTTTATCATCCCGGATTTTTTAAAAGTGCAGGGTTTGATTTATTATAGGTTCATCTGTCTAAAAATTTGTAATTAATTAATAATCTGCAAATTAAATGCTCATTATTATTAAGTGTAAAAATAAAAAAAGTCGTTATTTTTAAATAACGACTTTTTTATTCGATAAAAAAATTGTTACAATTTAAAAGCAACACCTAAATTTAAGTAGGCTATTCCGTAGCCCAATTCTACCATACCGGCTATTTTTTCGTTGAACCAATAACGACCGCCGATATACCATGACCATATGAAACCGCTGTATGAAGTCGGAGTTCCGTAATGGAAATCTCCGATTTCAGAATCCGTTACTATATCATAACCTAACATTAAACCGGTGTAGGTATCAAATTTATTTATTAAGGGGTAATGGAAAGCTCCTCTTGCTCCGATGATAAGATTGGAATATTTCCATCCGTAATCTTCATATCTTCCTGTTGAATAGTTGTAATAAGTTGATTCATATTTTGAAGATGCATAGCCGATATATCCGCCGACTCCGATTACTCCTTTATCAAGAATTCCGTCTTTTACACCATATTCAAATGAAGCAGAAACGGGCGGAAAAACTGTAGAATAATAAGAACCTGTATATAGCGTGCTGCCTAATCCAATTCCTACATTCACAACTTTATCACCAAGGTTAAATGTTGATTCTTGTGCTTTTACAACGCTCGTACTAAATGCAATAATCATTATTGCCGCAATTAATTTCTTCATGTTTTAAAATTTTGATGTTAGTAATTATTTAATAAAAAATAAAAGTATTGACAATTAATTTTAAAAAATATGCTGTAAAGCAT
>DYOF01000055.1 GCA_020720665.1 Acetofilamentum sp.
ATGCTCCTTTGTGTAAAAAAATTGTCTTACAAGGGTGTTTCATACAGAGATTATTAATTCAGCAATTTTATTGCGCTTACATTGCTTACATATTCTTCTGCCTTTTTTACGGCTAATTTACATAACAAAGTGTCGCTTAATTCTGATTCTTTTAGTAATTCAATTGTATTGGTATATATATCATTAAGTTCCGATTCTACTTTTTCATTACCGTATTTTTCAATTTCATTTGACATTTGAATAATATCGCCGCCGTTTATAATGTATCCGGGAACATACAGTATGTTTTTATCTTTCAGGATTTTAACATCACCGATATTTTCAAGCGGTTGATTTGTGCCGCCGGTTAATATTTTACTGTTTAGTCGTTTTACTTGTTCGGTTGTTATTAATTTTTCTGTTGCACATGAGCAAAAAATATCACATTCTGTGTCATAAATTGCTTCCGGTTTTTCAATTTGAATATTTTTAACATTGTCTTGGATAACTTTAATTCTGTCGTATATTTTATCTGTAATAATAATGTGAGCTTCTTCTGCAATTAATTGTTTAACAAGCTCTGAACCTAAATCGCCGATTCCTTGAACAACAATTTTTAATCCTTGTAAAACATCTGTATTTAATTTGTGTTTGGCAATTGCTTTTAAACCTTTTATAACACCTTTTGCTCTGTTTACATATATTTTTCCTAAACCGCCGTGGCTTTCTTCCATTCCTAAAATATAGGATGATTCTTTTCTTACAAAATTCAAATCTTGATATGAAATGCCTTTACTGATTGACATATAGATTTTCCCGTTCCAACGGTTCAGAAATACACCTAAAGCTCTGAAATACATTTCATTCTTAACTTTTTTGGGGTCTCCGCATAGTACAATACTTGCTCCTCCCATGCTGCGTCTTAATAAAGCAGCTCTTAATGAGTTATAATAAGCAATATCTAAAGCATCAGATATTGCATCGTCTTCATTTTTATACTCGTATAATTTTGCAGCGGCATTTGCAGGTCCTAAAATAATACTGTCAACTGCAATAATTGCTTTTAAATTCAATGATTCTTCTTCAAAAAACAGCAATTCTCTGCTGTTATTTTTTTTCATATGTTCAAAAATGCTCATGGTTTTGTTTTTTTGTTCAAAAATTATAATGCTGCTAAAATAATACTGTTTAGTTTAGTTTCCTCTGAATCCGATCGTGATGTTAATACTATTGGTGCACTTGCTCCGAGCAATATTGCAGCAATTTTTGCACCTGTATAAGTTAATGATTTGTATAATACATTGCCTGCTTCAATGTTCGGCATAAGTAAAATATCGGCATCACCGGCAACATCTGAATCTATGCCTTTATGAACTGCACTTTCTTTACTCATTGCATTATCAAAAGCTAAGGGCCCGTCAATTATGCAATTCGGAATTTGTTTTCTGTCTGCCATTTTGCTCAGTATAGCGGCATCAACGGTTGCCTGCATTTTTTCATTAACTGTTTCTACTGCTGCTATAACGGCAACTTTTGGTTTTTTATATCCTATTTTATTTAAAAATTTTACGGCATTTGAAACTATATTTGATTTTTCATTAATGTCTGGTGCTATATTCATTGCAACATCTGTAATTCCTATTAATTTATGATAGTTTTTAAGTTCTGCAATTGCAAAATGTGAAAGTAATTGTTCTGTTTTTAATCCGTATTCTTTATTTAATACTCCTTTTAAAAGTATTGAGCTTGAGACATTTCCTTTCATTAAAATATCGGCTTTCCCGTTTCTTACCATCTCAACACTTATTTTAACGGCTTCTTGTTTATCATTTGCATGAATGATTTCAATATTTTCAAAATCATATTTATTTGATATACAAATTTGTTTGATTTCAGTTTCATTTCCGACTAAAACCGGAATTATAATATTTTTTTTATAAGCATGAAACACAGCATCAATTGAATGTTCATCTGAAGCCGATGCTAATACTAATTTTTTAAGTGCTTGATTTTTTTGTATTTTAATATGAATATCACTTATTTTTTTAAGCATAATGTCTTTTTTTAAGGAATACAATTTTACGAAAAATAATTCATTTCATAGAAAATATTATAAAAGATAAACATGTTATTGGTGTGTTTTTATTATTAATTATAATTTTGAACAAAAATGAATTAATTGTATGACATATCTTCAGGTTTCTGAACTTTCTAAATCTTACGGAAATAAAACTCTGTTTGAAGAAATTTCATTTCTTATTAATAAAAAAAATAAATGTGCCTTAATTGCTAAAAACGGTGCCGGTAAAACGTCATTGTTAAACATTATTACCGGTTATGATATAGCCGATTCAGGTACAATTTATTTGAACACGGAAATAGCTGTTTCATATTTGAAGCAAGATCCTGTTTTTGAAGGAAATAATACCGTTATTGAACAAGTATTTACTTCATCTGATAAGGTTGCCGTTGCCGTTAAAGAATATGAAGAAGCAATGCTGTCAGAAGATGAACTACGTATTCAAACTGCTGTTGATACAATGGATCGTTTAGAAGCTTGGGATTTTGAAAGAGAAATAAAAACAATATTAAGTAAATTAAAAATTACTGATTTTGATAAATCGGTAAATATTTTATCAGGCGGACAAAGAAAACGTTTGGCATTAGCTAATGTTTTATTGAATAAACCTGATTTTTTGATTTTAGATGAACCGACTAACCATTTGGATTTTGAAATGATTGAATGGTTAGAAGAATATCTTGCAAAATCTGAAATTACGGTTTTATTAGTAACTCACGACCGTTATTTTTTAGATAGAGTTTGTGATGTTATTCTTGAATTAGATGATAATCAAATATTCAGGTATGAAGGGAATTATTTGTACTATCTTAAAAAAAGAGAAGAACGCCTGAACGTTCTTAAAGCTGAAGCAGACAAAACCCAAAATCTTTTGCGTTCAGAAAGTCAATGGATGAGCAGACAACCGCAAGCAAGAGCAACAAAAGCCAAAAGTCGTATTGATAGTTTCTATAAGTTAAAAGAAAAAGCTTCAAAAATTACAGATAATAAAATAGTATCAATCGGGGTAGAAGGAAAACGTTTAGGAAAAAAATTAATTGATATTTACAATATTAATAAACGCTTTAAAAACGAGGTATTGATACGTGATTTTTCATATAAATTTGTTGCCGGTGAACGAATCGGTATTTTTGGTAATAACGGTATAGGAAAAAGTACTTTTTTAAACGTAATAACCGGTAATATACCTCACGATGACGGTACAATTGAAACCGGTGAAACAATTTCTGTCGGATACTTTAGGCAATCTTCTATTGCATTGAATGACGATAAGTATTTGATAGATGTAATTAAAGATATTGCTGAACTTATTCAAATTAATAAAAATAAAGAAGTTTCTGCCGCACAGTTTGCGGAATATTTTTTGTTTCCGAGAAACAGACATTATAATTATGTTTCGCAATTAAGCGGAGGTGAAAAACGCCGCTTATATTTAATGACTGTTTTAATGAAAAATCCAAATTTTTTAATTTTAGATGAACCCACTAATGATTTGGATATAATGACTTTAAATGTTTTAGAAGAGTATTTGAAAAACTTTAAAGGAACAGTTATTATAGTTTCTCATGACAGATATTTTATTGATAAAGTTGCCGAAACCCTGTTTGTTTTTGAAGGAGACGGACTTATTCGCAATTTTCCGGGTAATTATTCTGCTTATAAGCAATTTAAAATTGAACAAGAAAAGATTAATAAACAAAATAAACAAATTCAAAAACCATTAAATTCTGAAATTAAAAACGTTTCTGATTCAAAAACCAAACTGAAACTATCATACAAAGAGAAGCTTGAATTTGAAGAGTTAGAAAAGAATATTCAGGCTTTATATAAAGAGAAAAATGAAATAGAAAATTTTTTAAGTGTCGGTAAATTTACAACTGAGGAACTTAACGAAAAATCTGCCGGATTATCCAAGATTATGAGTTTAATTGATGAAAAAGAATTTCGATGGTTAGAATTAAGCGAATTTATCAGTTAAAATTAGAATATTTTGCGTTATCTGCTATTTAATCGTACTTTTGAAGAGTTATAAAAAATAATTTAAAATTAGAATATGTCAAAAAAATCATTGGATCCTATCGGAAAGCTTATGGGTTTAAGATACAAATCTCATCCGTGGCACGGTATTGAAATCGGAGAGAATTTACCGGAAGTACTTACTTGCTTTGTCGAAATGGTACCGACCGATACTGTTAAATACGAAGTTGATAAAGCCAGCGGATATCTGACAATTGATCGACCTCAAAAATTTTCAAGTATTTTACCGGCACTATATGGTTTCATTCCGCAAACCTATTGTGGTGAAAAAGTGGCTCAAATCAGCAGAGAGAGTTTGAAGCGTAATGAAATTGTAGGAGACGGCGACCCCTTAGATATTTGTATTTTAACTGAAAAAGAAATTACTCACGGCGATATATTGGTTCAGGCACGTCCGATAGGCGGTTTTAGAATGATTGACGGTAATGAAGCAGATGACAAAATTATTGCTGTTTTAAAGGACGATGCGGTTTATGGTGAATATAAGGACATTACAGATTGTCCTGCGGCGGTTGTCAATCGTTTAAAACATTATTTTTTAACATACAAAGATATGCCGGGTGATGAAACCCAC
Organism: Acetofilamentum sp.; assembly: GCA_020720665.1. GTDB lineage: Bacteria > Bacteroidota > Bacteroidia > Bacteroidales > JAADGE01 > JAADGE01. The sequence goes on from DYOF01000055.1 coordinate 4,671, forward strand.
CGTTGTGAAATTACTCATATTTACAATAAAAAAGAAGCACACGATTTAATTTGCAGAGCTGTAAAGGATTACAGGAATTTTATTGAACGAACTTTGTTTGAATAATAAAAAAACTAAAAAAACTTATGATATTTTTTGCAGAATAAATTATTGATTTTACCTTTGCAACCGCTTTTTTAGAAAAGTAAAAAATAAAAGCCATCGATCTCTTAGCTCAGCAGGTAGAGCAACGGCCTTTTAAGCCGTGGGTCCCGCGTTCGAGTCGCGGAGGGATCACAAAAAAACTCGAAATAATTGTTTGAAGCATAAAAACCCCTGTTTTTAATTTAAACAGGGGTTTTTTCTATCTTAACTTTCTTTCTTTCTTTCTTTCTTTTTTTTGGGGACACCATAGTTTCATTACTAATTTTCGACAGTATTTAATTTTTCTTTATCGGTAAAGCGGAGTTTAACTTTGTTCCCGATTAAATATAAAACCGGAACCATAATAAGTGTTAAAAACGTAGCAAATGTTAATCCGAAAATAACGGTCCATGCCATAGGTCCCCAAAATATTGCATTATCGCCGCCGAAATATATATCAGGTTTGAAATCGGTAAGTAAGCCGGCAAAATCAAAGTTAAAACCGGTAGCCATAGGCACTAAACCTAAAATAGTGGTTATAGCAGTTAATAATACCGGGCGTAAACGAGTTTGACCTCCTTTGATAATGATTTGAACGGTTTCGTTGAAATTAAGATTTTCATCATCATTTAAACCCAGTTCTTTTTTTCGCATTTTTTTTAAATAATCAATATAATCTATTAAAACAATTCCGTTATTTACAACAATTCCGGCTAATGAAATAATTCCTACACCGGTCATTAAAATGATGAAATCCATTTTAAATGTTGCTATTCCGCCAAAAACACCAATAGTACTGAATATTACTGTGGCTATAATAATAATGGGCTTTATAATTGAATTAAACTGTGTTACTAAAATAATTATTATTAAAGCAAGAGCTATTAACATTGCTTTTTCAAGAAAGGCAGATGTTTCCGCTTGATCTTGTTGTTCACCGGTCAATTCATAGTTATATCCGTCTTCAAATTTATAGGTATCCAGTATTTTTTTAATTCGAGAATTTATTTCATTTGCATTTGCCCCTTCAATAATATTTGAATAAAGTGTTATAACTCTTTTGTTATCAATTCGTTTTACTGAACTATATGATGTTGTGTATTCATAATCGGCAACAGATGAAATCGGTACGTGACTGAATTTTCCTGTTCCCGGATCTCGGAAAGTAACAATTTGATTCATTAATGTGCTAATATCGTTTCGGTATTCCTCAGATAATTGAATTTGAATCGGAAATTCGTCTTCACCGATTTTAATATCTGATACTTCTTTGCCGAAAAGAGCTGTTCTTATCGTACTTGCTACTTGTCCGGTTGACATCCCGTAACGTCTGACTTTTTCGCGATCAACCGTAATTAACAATTCGGGTTTTGCCAATTCTAAGTCTATTTGCAATCCTTCCATTCCGCTGATTCCGGAATTGTTTATTATCTGTTTTATGGTATCTCCGTAATAAATCAGTTTCTCAAATTCGTTTCCGCTTATTTCAATATTTATCGGTTTACCTGTCGGCGGGCCCATTGCATTTTTTTCTACGGTTGTTGTTATGCCGGGGTATTTTCCGTTTAATTCTTCTATAATTTTTTTAGACAAATCGGAGGTTGTTTTATGTTTTCGGTATTCAAAATCAACAAAATGAATTGTTGTTGTAGTTCTGCTGACTGTTTTTTCAAGAAGAATTTCGTTTTGACCTACTGCACCGTCTCCTACTACTGTAATAACCGATTTTACTAATGAATCTGTATAGTAATTTTCAGTTTCCAAAATTTGTTTTATGTCTTTTTCAATTAAGTATGCAATACTGTCACTTGCTGAAATATCGTATCCGGTAGGTAATACTGATTTTACGATAATGTATTGCGGTTCATTAACCGGAAATAAACTTATTTTCGGACTTCTGATTCCTAACAAGGCAATGGTTGCAAAAAGCAAGAAAATTGTTATACCTATAAACAAATAGGGGCGTCTTCCCGATAAAGCATATTTTAATGCTTTTAAATAGAAATTTTCAAGTTTTACGAGAAATACTGTTTGAAACCATATCGACAGTTTGAAGAAAATAAAATAATTGAAAAACGTTATTAATGCAATGGTTAAGAAAAGACCGCCGAGAATTAAGCTTAAATTATTTTTTTCAGCAGTAAATGCCATTCCGTAAAATATTACAGTAAAAGCACCGAGTATGCTGATTATTATTATTGTACGTTTTTTAGGCGGTTGTTCGCCGCCTTTATTCTTAAATAATAAAGTAAGAGCCGGCAGAATTACCAAAGCAACGAATAGAGATGATGATAAAACTATAATAAGAGTAACGGGTAAAAATTCCATAAAGGCACCCATCATGCCGGGCCAAAACAATAAAGGAATAAAAGCAGCCAAAGTTGTAGCGGTTGATGCTATGATTGCCCATGCTATTTCACCTACTGCTAATTTTGATGCTTCAAAAACGGAATACCCTTGTTCTCGAAATCGGTGTATGTTTTCAACCGCCACAATACCGTTGTCAACCAACATTCCTAATGCAAGTAACAAGCTGAATAACACAATCATGTTAACGGTTGACCCGATTGCTCCTAAAATTACAAAAGAAATAAACATTGACATCGGTATTGCAAATCCTACGAACATAGCGTTTCGTGTTCCGAGAAAGAAAAACAATATAAACATAACGAAAATAATTCCCATTATAATACTGTTTTCCAAGTTTTTAATCATTTTTTTGACCATATCCGATTGGTCATTTGTAATATCAATTTTTAAATTTTCAGGGAAATAATTCTTTTTGGCATCATCAATGATTGAAAAAATTTGTTCAGATGTTTTAATCAGATTTTCACCGCTTTTTTTAATTACTTGGATGGTTACTACAGGTTTTCCGTTTAATCTGGAAATACTTTTAACATCTTCATATGAATCTAAAACTTTTCCTTCTTTCAAAACATCTTTTAAATAAACGATATTATTGTTTTCGCTTTTTATAATAATATCATTCATTTGGCTAATATTATTAAATTCTCCGTCAGTTCTTACTGAACGCCTGATATTGCCTAAAATAATATCACCGCCTGAAATACTCATATTTTCATAAGCTATCGCATTTTCAATATCAGTGAAGCTAACATGATAGGCATCCATTTTAGGTTTATCCAAATTTATGCGTATCAATTGCTCTTCCAAACCTATGATATTTACTTTTGAAACTTCTTTGATGTCTTCTATTTGATCTTCAAGATATTCGGAATATTCTTTAAATTTTTTTGTAGAAAAATCACCGGAGAGGTTGATGTTAATTACCGGAAATTCTGACGGATCAATATCTTTAATTATCGGGTCGGTCGGTAAATCATCCGGTAAATCACTTTTTGCTCTGTCAACGGCATCTTTTACATCTTGCAGTGCGGTTTTAATATTTACATCCGAATTGAGGTAAATTATAATGTTTGAAATATCTTGTGAAGAAGTTGATTTCATGTCTTTAATTCCGTCAACTGTAAAAACTTCTTTTTCAATGGGTTTTGTAACCAAGTTTTCAATATCTAAGGGAGCGTTTCCGGGATACGGAGTGTTTACCATAATCATCGGCAGTGCTACTTCAGGAAACATTTCTTTAGGAAGATTCCTGTAAGTTGATAAACCGGCAAAGGCCATTAAAACAATTATTAAAAAAACGGTATTTTTATTTTTAAGTGACGCTGTGGTCAATTTAAATTCTCTTCTGTCCATTTTGTTTTTATTTTATCGTTATTTAACGATTTGAATATGTGAACCTTGGTTAATTAAATTAAATCCGTCGGTAATAATGCTTTCACCGACAGTGATTCCTGAATCAATTACTGTAAAATTACCGTATTGAAACCCCGGTTCAATATATCTTTTTTCTGCTACATCTTGCTCATTTTTTTTTGCCGTAACATAAACATAATAGCCTTCCTTATCTTTTTTTATGATAACAGAAGGAACAGAGATGTTTTTTCCGTTGTAATCAGACAAGGTAAGTTCGGCAATCATATTCGGTTTTATATTTTTTTCTTTATTTGTAATGCTGACAACGATTTTGAATGTTCTGTTTGCCGGATTAATGATGTTTCCTGTTCTTAAAATAATGGCTTTTTTAATCATGTCAGGATATGTGGGGAATGAGATAATAACCGAATCACCTTTTTGAATGTTGGGTATATATTTTTCGGAAACTTCTGCTTCAATTTCCATTACATCTAAGTTAACTAAATCAATAACTTGTCTGCCGGGAATTGCCATTTCACCGGGTTTTGAATAAATTTCATCAACAATGCCTGCAAAAGGGGCGTAAATACGACTCATTTTTAACTGGGCATTAACGGTGTTCAGCTTTGCTTCAAGACTTTCTTTCTGATTTTTTGCTTGTAAATAATCAATTTCTTTTCCGATTTTTTGTTCCCAAAGCATTTTTTGTTTTTCAAACATAACATTTGCTAATTCTAAACCCGTTTTCAGTTCGGTAATATTACTTCCTATTACATCAGAATTTAAACTGACCAGCAGTTGTCCTTTACTGACAAATTGCCCTTCAGTAACATGAATTTGTCTGATTTGACCGTTCATTTCGGGTGAAATGTATGCCAAGTTTTGTGCAGTTACTGTTCCGGTTGAAGTGAAGTTATGTTTGACGTTTTTCAACTCGGCTATGACGGTTTTTACTTTAAATATTTTTTCGTCGCTTTTGTTCTGATTTTTTTCAAGTTCTTTTTCAAGCGTAATGATTTTTTGTTTATAATCAAATATTTCATTTTGAATTTGTTCTGATGTTTTTTCTGAATTGCATGCACCTATAAATAGTGTGGTGATGAATATTATGCTTATTTTCTTCATGTGTCTAAAAAATTTGTAGTTGATTATTAATTTGAATGTTGAATTTGGCATCGGCGGGAGTGCGGTTCTATCTTGCGATCCGAGTTTTTTATGACATTGGTGTTTCATTGCTTTGTTCTGATATTATAATTAGTTTGTTAGTTGTTCATCAAATATTTTAATTTGATTTGCTTATCAATAAGTTTACTTAGTGCTTGATAATAGTTTGTTAATGCTTGAAAATATTGTGTTTGATATAATGCTAAGTTAAAACTTTGTTCTGTCCCGATTTTAAATTTTTGTACTGAATTTTCATAAATTTTTTTCGCCAAATACCTTTGTTCTGATGTATTAGTTACTGTATTTAATTGTGTTAAGAGGTCAGATTTTGTTTGATATACATCTAAGGTTAATGCCTTTTCGGTTTGCATTTTCAAATTTTGTTTTTTTTCTAATTCAAATTGTGCTTGTTTGATTTTTGCATAGCGTTGTCCGCTGCTGATAATGGGTATTGAAATTTTTATACCCCAAACGGATGTCGGATACCAATCGGCTTCGTTTGAAAAAAAATCAAGTGAATCTCGCATCGCTTTTTCTTGATAGGAATAAAATCCGGCTACTGAGGGTAAAATCGTTGATTTTTCTCTTTGTAAACTTAAATCCGCTAAGTTTTCCTGAACTTGTATTAATTGATAGTTAATGTTATTGCTGACAGAAAAATCTTCTGCAAATAATTGGGTTTCTTCAATTTCATTAATTATGTCTTTTAAACTTCCTGATAGTTTTAATTCTTTTTCAAAATTGAATCCGGTTTGAAATTTAAGTAATTTATTGAGAATTTGTTTTTGATTATTAAAAGAAATCAAAGAATTTTCAGTATTTTTTAAATTTAATTTTATTTGTTCGGCATCCGTTTCATCAATAAATCCGGCTTTAAATAATTGGTCGTTTTCGTCAGCCAATTTTGAAAGATTTGTATAAATTGAATCTAATGCGGAAATGCTTTCTTCTGTTATTAAAATTAAATAATATGTTTTTTCGATATTCTCATGAACTTCCGCAATACTTTTATCTTTTGCTTTTTTTGATAAATCTAAATAAATTCTTGCTGCTCTTAAGCCTACAATATATTCACCGCTGAAAATAATTTGAGAAACAGAAACTCCCCAATCGGCATTATGTTTACTTCCGAATTGTACCGGAAATTTATCATCTTCCGGCATCGGTGCAATCGGTGTTAAACCAAAAAGTTCTGTATTAACTCCAAATACAGCCGGTGTTATAAAATTAGGCATTAATTGAGTCGGAATATCCGGAAAATTTTGGTATTGCACCGACCCTGAAACTTGCGGCAAACCAATTGCTGTTGTTTCCCATTTCACGGCTTTAGATTTTTGTATGTCTAATTCGGCATTTTGTATTTGATAGTTATGTTCTGATGCATATTTTTTCAAATCGTCAATGCTGTATAACGATGCAGTGTCAGAAACTGAATTTTGCCCAAAAATATTTATTTGAAAAGCGGTAATTAAAATGATTATAAGTTTTAAATGTTTCATTTCTTTAGTTTGTTTGGTCAATAAAGTTTAGTTATCAAATTCGTTTATTTTTTCGTTTAATATTTTAAGTCCTTCGGGGCTGCAAATTGCCCTCAAATGGTAGATGAACATTTGCCTTAATGCATGCGGCGTAGTAAATTCTTTAAAGCTGACAATGGAGTTTTCAATTTTTTGTACCTGAAAAATAACACGCTGCTTTGCAACAAGTTCTATATCAATATCATTGTAATATAATCCTTCTTCAATACCTTTTTTTAAATTTTGAAGCATCATTTTATATACTTGTTTTGCACTTTTTTCTTTCATTTCTCTGTGAATAACAGGGTAGTATTTCATCATGTCATGCTCAATAACCGGATTATGCGTTTTTAACATTTTTATTAAGTGTTTGTGTATTTCAAAAACCTCTTCAACTGCATTTAACCCTTTTTCTGTAATTGACTCAAATAAATTACTTTGAATCGAAAATTCAAATTTAAATGCCTGTTTCAACAAATCAATTTTATCATTAACATATTTATATAAAGTTTTTTTGGAAATCATACATTCGCGTGCAACATCGTCCATGGTTACACTTTTTAAGCCGAATTTTTTGTATAATTCAGCAGCAGTTTTAATAATATTTTGAAATACTTTATCCATGCTGCAAATATAAAAACAATTTCCACACGGAAACAAAAATTATATATATTGTTTCCATAATTTTTTAATTATTTTTTCTGAAAATTTATTTTTTTGCAGCACTTATCTTAATTTTATCGTATATATTATAAAGTGAGAAAAATTAAATAATTATCAGAATGAAAAAATTATCAGTAACATTATTAATTTTATTTACTATAGTACAAACAATCAGCTTGTTTACATTACAGAGTTGTGATAAATGCGAGCCTGAATCTGCATGCGATACAACTTTTGTAAAAAAACCAAACCTATATTTTTTCCCCGAAGAAAATATTGAAATTAATGTACAATTAGATTTCCCGTCAGGCGGAAAGGTTGTAAAATCAGAACCCTTATACAATAGCGGCTGGACTGTACAAATTGATACAACAGGCTTAATTAATGAAACTTATGATTTTTTATTTTATGAAAGTTTACAACCGGATGTTTGGCAATATAAAAAAGGCTGGTGTGTAAAAAAGGAGAATTTAAGAGAATTTTTTATATTAAACCTCAGAGAATACGGCTTTGGGAAAAAGGAAACAGACGATTTTATTGAATATTGGATACCGATTTTAACAAAAAGCGATTATTATTTGATATACCCTCAAACTAAGGAAATTATTGATAAAGCAATACAATTGTCCCTTTCGGTTAAGGCTGACAATATATTAAGATTATTCTATGTGATTAAAGAAACTCAAGATATGAATACTGAAATAAAGGAGCCTGTTATTTCGAAATTTAAAAGGGAAGGGTTTTATGTAACTGAATGGGGCGTTATATTTTAAAATTTTAAGAAAATACAGTTAAATTTTTGAAAGCAAATGTTTCAGAAATAGAGCCTATAATCATTAAGGGTTGTGTAAAAGGCAATATAAAGTATCAAGAAATGCTTTACAGGAAGTTTTATGCCTACGGAATGAGTATTACTTTACGTTACACAAAGAACCGTGATGATGCAACGGAAGTTTTAAATGACAGTTTTTTGAAAGTTTTTGATAATATTCAAACGTTTGATATAAATAAATCATTCAAAGCTTGGTTCAGACAAATAACGGTTAACACAGCTATTGATTATTACAGAAAAACAAAACGAATGATTTTAACGGAAAATATAGATGATTTTAATTCAGAAACATTTGATACAGATAAGATTAACGAATTAGAAACAGAAGATATTTTAAAACTGTTGAACGCCATACCCGAACACTATGCCATTATATTTAACTTGTACGAAATTGAAGGATTTGACCATAACGAAATAGCTGAAAAGTTAAATATTTCTGACAGTACGTCCAGAGCAAATTTATCCAGAGCAAAAAAAATGCTTCGTGAATTATTTAAAAAACAATATTATGTCAATTATGCCTGAGTCGTTTGATAAACAAATAAGCAATAAAATTCGGAGCACATTTGAAAACTATCAAGAACCGTTTAATAATGATGCTTGGGAATTAATGAAATTAAAATTACCGAGTAAAAAAAACAGGCAGTATGTTTTATTTGTGAATATAGCAAAAGCTGCATCTGTTATTTTAATTATAGGAATCGCCGTACTTTTTCCGTTCAGAACCAATCATCAATTTTCTGAAAAAAACAACTCTTTGTATATCGATTCAACAGTAAAAATGAATGCTCCTTCAGTAAATTATAATTTAGAACATAATACTGAAAATAAAATCCTATTCAAAGCTAAACTAATCGAAAAACAAATCATTGAAAATAATGACAGTATTATTATTGAAAAAGTCGAAAACCCGATTATTGCTTTAATAAATACTGAAATAGTAATAGATACCGTTCAAAATAATTTGACAGACTCTGTTGAAAATAATAAACCGATATTATATCCGGATAATACAATAAAAAACAAAAAATCGGAAAAACGTTTTAATTACGGCATTGCCGTTAATTCATATTACAGTTCGTCAGAAATAGGCGCAAATGATAATATAAATATCGGCGGCGGCTTTCAAGCCGAATATAAACTTACAAATTTAATAAGTTTTAGTTCCGGTGTAATATTGGCGAATCATCATTTAAATACAGAAAGTACAAACTTATTAGGAAGTTTAAAAAGTTATGATGCAGCGGAAGTAGCATCTGATGCAAATTTTATAGGTAACACCGAAACTGAAATTTATTTAACGGGGCTTGATATTCCGTTAAATGTTAAATTAAATTTCGAAAAGATTTATTTATCGGCAGGTGTTTCTTCATTAGTTTACCTAAAGGAAAATAAAACTGAGAGCTATTTGGTTGAAAATTATAAAGATGTTTATAATCCTGAAACAAATGCATATTATACATCTTATGATTTTATACCTACAGAAGAACTTACCGAATCAAAAGCGTTTCAAACTATTGATTTTGCCAAATTACTAAATTTGTCGTTCGGTTATAAAATTCCTTTGAAAAAAGGTCGCTTTGTTATTGAACCCTATGCAAAAATACCGATAGCTAAGT
>DYOF01000056.1 GCA_020720665.1 Acetofilamentum sp.
CACTAATAACCTCTTCCAAACTCCATGCTTCCGGTTTTTCAGAAAACCACTCTTTTGTTTTGGTCCATATATTTCTGAAAAAATCTGATTTTCTGTAATTATTCAAATCATTTTCACTGTTCCGGCGGCTGTATGTGAAGAAAATATTCGGTTGTTCGGTATCTTGAAGAATATCCAAATAGGTGCATCCTTCCTGATTGTGTATTACATGTTTAATTTCGAGCGTAAAGTCCTTAAAATCATTAATATATATTTCCTGAAACTTCATCTTAACTATTCGTGTTATCATAAAAATTCAATTCTTATTTTTGTTTTCGTATTAAAGTTTAACAATCTGAAAATTTCTCCTTTATTCATTGCTATTTCAAGTAAACCAAAGGAATTAAAAACTGCTAAAAAGTTTCCGATTTCAACTTCGTTGTATGAATAACTTATTTTATTAATTTTATAAGCATTACTTCCTGCAAAAATTATAAATTTTCTACCCTGCCCTACTTCATTAAACAAGTCAAAAGTTATATTACTTACGGCATTTCCGTAACTATCAGTATATATAACATTTCCTACAATAAAATCGGTTTCACAAATCGGATTCATTGCCATAATACGTTTAATATCTTGTGTCGGCTCGCCAAATTCATTAATCCCTTTTCCGTTTATTAATTGTGAAGCTATTTCGCCGAATGTGAACAAAGCCGGTTGGGTCATAATTGTTTTTTTTCGATTTTTAACTCGAATTAAATTTTGATAATCACTCGGTTCAAATACCAAACTTAACAAACCGTTATCGGCAGTAATAAAATATTGGTTCTTAACTTGGGCAATTAAATGGGTTTTTATATCCGAATGTTCTCCGTCAACAGCTATTATATGAATTGAGTTATCGGGGAAACTTTGAAAACTGTTTTTTAATGCAAAAGCAGCTGCCGAAGTACTGTGGTGTTTAATATTATGAGCTAAATCAACAATATTAAGATTAGCACAATGTTTAAACAATTGGCCTTTTAATCTGCCGATAAAAAAATCATCTGCTTTTCGATCGGTTATAAGTGTAATCAGCGGCAAAAATTTACAGTTTAGATAAAAAATATTTACTTTGTCATTGCAAAAATATAAATACTTAATGACAGAAAAAATATTAAATATTGAACCGAACTCCATAATAGATTTTTACGGAAACGACAGCAAAAACATTGACAGAATAAAGCAATTATTTCCAAAATTAAAATTGGTTTTCAGAGGCGATGAAATTAAAATTTCCGGTGAACAATCAGAATTAGAAGGGTTTATAAAATTTATTGATAATATTAAAAAACAATTGTTTCATTTTAACAAATTGGAAGTAAAAGATATTGATTTAATTTTTCAGGAAAAAACTAAATTTGAATCAAACTCGGGTAATGTCATTGTGTACGGTATGAACGGGAAACCGGTTGTTCCTCTGTCAGAAAATCAAAAACGATTAGTTAATGAATTTCTTAAAAATGATTTAATTTTTGCAGTAGGTCCTGCCGGAACAGGAAAAACATATTTAGCTATTTCATTAGCTGTAAGAGCATTAAAAAACAATGAAATAAAACGAATAATTCTGAGCCGCCCGGCTGTTGAAGCCGGAGAAAATTTGGGTTTTCTGCCCGGTGATTTAAAAAACAAATTAGATCCGTATTTACAAGCCTTGTATGATGCATTATTAGATATTCTTCCGGGTGCAAAATTAAATAAATTAATTGAGCAAGGAACCATTCAAATTGCCCCTTTGGCATATATGAGGGGCAGAACCTTAAGTGATGCGGTTGTCATTTTAGATGAAGCACAAAACTCAACGATTTCTCAGTTGAAAATGTTTTTAACTCGAATGGGTGAAAGTTCAAAATTTATTATAACCGGTGATATTACCCAAATTGATTTACCGAAAAAGAGCAATTCAGGACTTTTAAAAGCCAGTAAAATACTGAGAGATATACCCGGAATTGAATTTGTATTTTTTAACAGAGAAGATATCGTAAGACATCGATTGGTTTCTCCTATTATTGAAGCATTTGAAAACGACGGTGTATAATTAATTTGCAAATTTTCAAAAAATTACCGATGTTAATTTTGCATTAAAATTGTCTTGAAAAAAATTAAAAAAACCGCTGCATTGTATTACAGCGGTTCAATTTTTTTAAATTTATTTAAATTTCGTCATCAACAATTTTTAATAATCTGTTCCAACGAATTTTTCCGTTAAATAATGATTTATCTTTATCAAGTGATAGCCAAATAAAAATCGGTTTTCCTACCACATGATCTTCCGGAACCAAGCCCCAATATCTTGAATCGGCTGAATTTCCTCTATTATCACCCATCATAAAATAATAGTTCATTTTAAAGGTATATTCTGTTGATTCCTTTCCGTTAATAAAAATTTTACCGTTCTTAATTTTGAAATCATTTGCTTCATACACATCAATAATCCGTTCATAAAAAGAAATATTGGATGTATCAATCGTAATGGTTTTTCCTTTTTCAGGTATATAAATAGTCCCGAAATTATCTTTATTCCAATTTAATCGTTTATCATGCGGATATATTCCGGACTCTCTGTTTCCCGGATGGTCAAGAATTTTAATAACATTTTCTACACTTTTAAATTTAGATATTTTTTTTACATTTTCCTTGGTTAAAGGTAAAACATAACCCGGAAGACGTTCATTGCTCGTAATTATACCTGAATTACTAAAATCTTCTTCGCTGATACCCAAATCAATCAATGATTTTTTATTCAATGATTTTCCTTCTTTTGTAATAATATGATAATTAAACTGTGAATTTTTAAAATCTTTTCCTTTGGAACCGTTGATATAGATTTCACCTTCTTTAATTGCTAATGAATCACCTGCAACAGCAACACAACGCTTTACATAATTATCTTCTTTATCAACCGGACGGTCAACAATTGTATAATTTGCACGAACACTTTTTCGTGCTTCTTTAATGTAGTAATCGTCTGATTTTAATTCTCTTCCGGCTCTTAAATCGGTAATTTGATGATATTCGGCTTCTTCTCTTACAATTTTATAATAGCTTTCAGCCGAACGTTCTAAAACAACTGTATCACCTACCGGAAAATTAAAAACAACAATATCGTTTCTTTTAATAGTTGTTAATCCGGCTAATCGTTTATAAGGAGATTTAATCCATTCAAGATAAGGTTTAAATTCTTTCCCTTGAAAAGTATGCGTAAACGGTATTGATAAAGGCGTATTCGGCATTCTGGGTCCGTAACTTACTTTACTTACGAATAAATAATCACCGACCAAAAGAGATTTTTCTAATGATGATGTCGGAATCATATAGGCTTCGATAAAGAACATTCTGATAATGGTAGCAGCAATAACAGCAAAGACTAAAGCATCAATCCATTCTATTAATTTGCTTTTCTTTTCTAAATCTCTTTTTTTCCAAAATGTCCAATTTACTTTTTTTGAAATATAATAATCATAAATAATCGGAACACCCAATATTAACCACCAATTGCCTATCCATATTACAAACAGGATAAAAACAAAAGTCCATAATCCGAATTTGAAATACTTATTTTTAAATAATTTCTTCATTTTCTTAATCTTTTTAATAAACATCAAAATAAATAATTTTTAGCCTAAAAATCTAATAAATTTTCCATACCTAAAAAGCCCTTATGTGTTTGAACAAACTCTGCTGCCAAAACGGCACCTAAAGCAAAGCCTTTTCTGTTTTTTGCACTGTGGGTCAATTCAATATAATCAACGCTTGAATCATAATTTATCGTATGCGTACCCGGAACTGTATCTTTTCGAATAGAACGAATAACAAGTTCTGACGGATTAACGGTCGATTCTTTAACCCATGTTTTTTTAAGTTCAAAATTATTTATCAAATCATCGGCCAAAGTAATTGCTGTGCCGCTCGGAGCATCCATTTTTTCAATATGGTGAGTTTCCTGTATCGATACATCATAACCCGGTATCGTATTCATTAATTTTGAAAACATTTTATTTAATCTGAAAAATATATTAACACCGATACTAAAATTTGAAGCGTAAAAAAATGTTTGATTTTCCGTATTACAAATGTGCTTAATATCAGGTAATTTTTCAAGCCAGCCGGTTGTACCGCTTACAACGGGTACACGAGCTTCAAAACATTTCAAATAATTTTCATAAGCTGCTTCGGGTTGAGTAAATTCAACAGCAACATCAACCTTTTTTAATTTTTCTGAACTTACTTGTTGCTCGATATTTTTATCAAATTTAAAGATAATTTCGTGTCCTCGCTCAATTGCAACGGCTTCAATTTCTTTACCCATTTTACCGTAACCGATAAGTGCTATTTTCATAATTTATATTTTTTTACAAAAAAAGCCCGAATAAATCGGGCTGTAATGTTTCAGAAATCTCATTTATTTTACGGAATCAACAATGGCTTTAAAAGCTTCGGGATGATTCATTGCTAAATCGGCAAGAACTTTTCTGTTAAGTTCAATTCCTTTTTTATTCAATTTTCCCATAAATTCAGAATAAGACATATCGTATTGTCTGACTCCTGCATTAATTCTTTGAATCCAAAGTGCTCTGAAATTTCTTTTTTTCGTTTTTCTGTCACGGTAAGCATATTGCAAACCTTTTTCATATGCATTTTTAGCAACTGTCCAAACATTTTTTTTCCTTCCGAAAAAACCTTTAGTTTGTTTTAAGACTTTTTTTCTTCTTGCTCTTGATGCAACTTTGTTTGTTGAACGCGGCATAATTTAATTTTTTTTTGAACATCGGCGGCCTGTTTCGGCACTTTGAGCCTGTGCTCCGGTTAATACTTAATTTTTTTTTTAGAGGATGCGACCTGTAAAGATACTTAAAAACATTCCGTCCGGGTTTTTAAACCAAAAATTTGCTTATTTCATAGCTAAAAGTTGTTTTACGTTTCTCTCGTCAGTTTTATGAACGATTGCAGCGTAACCCAAGTTTCTTTTTCGCTTTTTAGATTTTTTTGTCAAAATATGACTTTTAAAAGCATGTTTTCGTTTAATTTTTCCGGTTCCTGTTATTTTGAACCTTTTCTTCGCTCCGCCTTTTGTTTTCATTTTAGGCATAACTTTCTCCTTTTTAATTAATAAATATATATAGTTTAATTATTTACTTTTTATTAGGGGCAATGAACATAATCATTTTTTTTCCTTCTAATTCGGGCATTTTTTCAACTTTACCGAACTCTTCTAATGCTTGAGCAAATTCTAAAAGTTTTATTTTACCATGGTCTTTATAAACTATAGTACGACCCTTGAAAAAAACAAAAACTTTAACTTTTGCACCGCCTTCCAAAAATTTTTTAGCGTGTTCTAATTTAAAATTAAAATCATGTTCGTCAATATTAGGACCGAAACGTATTTCTTTTATTACAACTTTTTGCTGTTTTGATTTCAGCTCTTTTTGTTTCTTTTTTTGTTCAAAAATAAATTTTTGATAATCAATAACTTTACAAACAGGAGGATTGGCATTCGGTGAAATTTCAACCAATGTCATATCTTGTTCTTCAGCTATAGCTAATGCTTCATCTAATGAATAAATTCCGGTTTCAATATTTTCTCCTACTAATCTGACGGATTTTGCTCGTATATATTTATCGGTTTTAAATTTATATTTTAAATCGTCCTTATTTTTATGTTGCATTTTTTTCAAAAAAGATGTATCTAGTTTTGTGGTTTATAATTTTAAACGTGCAAAGATATAATTTATTTTAATTCTTCTGCAACTCTATCTTTAATAAAATCAGAAAATTCATTAATTGACATTATTCCTATATCGCCCTCGCCTTGTTTTCTGACTGACAAGCTGTTATTTTCCACTTCTTTTTCCCCTACAATCAACATATACGGGATACGTTTCACTTCGTTATCTCTGATTTTTTTGCCGACTTTTTCATTTCGCTCATCAATACTGACTCGAACATCCGCAAGTGCTAATTTTTTCATAACTTCTTGTGCATATTCATTAAATCGCTCACTTACAGGTAAAATAACGGCTTGTTCGGATGTTAACCAAAGAGGAAATTTACCGGCTGTATGTTCAATTAAAACGGCAACGAAGCGTTCCATAGAACCGAAAGGAGCTCGGTGAATCATAACCGGACGGTGTTTTTCATTGTCGCTTCCGGTGTATTCCAATTCAAAACGTTCGGGTAAGTTATAATCAACCTGAATGGTTCCTAACTGCCAGCTTCTGCCAATGGCATCTTTTACCATAAAATCTAATTTCGGACCGTAGAAGGCAGCTTCACCATATGCAATTACTGTATTTAAACCTTTTTCGGCTGATGCTTCAATAATTGCAGCTTCTGCTTTTGCCCAATTTTCGTCCGAACCGATGTATTTACTTTTATCGTCTTTATCTCTTAATGAAATTTGAGTTGTAAAATTCTCAAAATCAAGCGTTTTAAAAATATACAATACAATATCGATAACTTTTATAAATTCTTCTTTTAACTGGTCAGGACGACAAAAAATATGGGCATCGTCTTGTGTAAATCCTCTGACTCGTGTTAAGCCGTGCAATTCTCCGCTTTGTTCGTAACGATAAACGGTTCCGAATTCGGCATAACGCAAGGGTAAATCTTTGTATGAATGGGGTTTGGAATTATATATTTCGCAGTGATGCGGACAATTCATAGGCTTTAACAAAAATTCCTCGCCTTCAGCCGGGGTATTTATGGGTTGAAACGAATCAGCTCCGTATTTGGCATAATGCCCTGATGTAACATATAATTCTTTTTGACCGATGTGCGGCGTAATAACCGGTTCATAACCATATTCGGTTTGAACTTTTTTTAAGAAATTTTCCAGTCTTTCTCTCAGTTTTGCTCCTTTGGGTAACCATAAAGGTAAGCCCTGCCCTACTTTACTTGAAAAGGTAAATAATTCTAATTCTTTACCTAATTTTCGATGATCTCTCTTTTTAGCTTCTTCAAGCATTTCAAGATATTCATCTAATAGTTTCTTTTGTGGAAACGACACTCCGTAAACTCGTGTTAACTGTTTGTTTTTTTCATCGCCTTTCCAATAGGCACCGGCAATACTCATGATTTTAACGGCTTTAATGTAGCCGGTGTCCGGCAAATGCGGACCGCGACATAAATCCGTAAAGTTTCCTTGTTTGTAAAACGTTATTGTACCGTCTTCCAAACCGCCGATTAAATCAACTTTATATTCGTCACCTTTTTCAGTATAATATTTTAATGCTTCGGCTTTAGGAATATCTTTTCTGATGTATTCATTTTTCTGTTGAGCCAATTCAAGCATTTTTTTCTCTAATATCGGGAAATCTTTTTCTGTGATATTTTTTCCTTCCGGAAGATCTATATCATAATAAAATCCGTTATTAACTGAAGGTCCGACCCATAGCTTTACACCTCGGTATAAAGCCTCAATAGCTTCTGCCATCAGATGTGCCGATGAATGCCAAAAGGCTTCTTTTCCTTGCTCGTCTTCAAATTTATATATGGCAAAGTCGGCATCTTTTGTAATGGGGCGGGTTAAATCATAAATTTCGCCGTTCACACCTACCGAAACAGCTTCTTTTGCTAAGCGATTGCTGATTCCTTTTGCAATGTCTAATCCTGTAATTCCGCTTTCAAATTCTTTTACGGTTTTATCGGGGAATGTTATTTTTATCATTTTAAATATATTTTTAATACACAAATACAAAATGCGTAATGAATTAAGCCGACAAAGATAATATTGAAATTCTATTTATGAAATACTAAGAATTAAAAACCAAAAAAAAATTGCATTATAAAAAAATTGTCGTAAATTTGACCATTCGGTTAAACTATTTAATTAAACTAAAAAGTTAAGGAATGCGAGAAAAACTATCAGAAAATACTGAGGAAAAAATACTCGAAGCTGCCAAAGAAATATTTGTTAGAGAAGGCAAATCGGGAGCCCGAATGCAGGAAATAGCGGATAAAGCCGGAATAAACAAATCTCTTTTACATTATTATTACCGAAGTAAAGAAAAATTATTTTATACAGTTTTCAAATTTGTATTTTCCAAATTTGCTCATAAAATAATAAATCTTTTTGATGCAGATAAAGATATTTTTGAAGTTATAGAGCAATTTATTGACAATTATATTGATTTGATTCGAAAAAATCCTTTTATTCCGATGTTTATAATAAACGAAATAAACCGAAAAGAAACAAGCTTTGTTACAGAAGTTATTCGTGAAACGGGTATAAATATTGATACATATTTTGAATTTATACAACGCAATATTGATCTCGGAAAAATTAAAGCTGTTGACCCGAAACAGCTGATTATAAACATTTTATCATTATGTATATTCCCGATAATCAGTCGTCCGATAGTTCAAATTATTCTGTATGATGATAATAAAAATGCATACGATAAATTCTTAGATCAGCGTAAAAAAGAAGTAAACGAAATAATTTTCACCATGATAAAACCAAACTGAAAATGAAACATTCGATTCTCATCCTGTTTGTATTGGTATCAAGCCATATTTTTTCACAAAACATTTTATATTTAGATACTTGCATTAACAGAAGTATAATAAATTTCCCGTTGTTGAAGCAAAAAGAAATAAATCAACAAATAAGTAATTTAAATATACGAAACAACCGGTCGAATTATATACCCGATATTAATTTGGAAGGAAAAGCTGCTTATCAATCTGATGTATTCAGATTAGATATAGAATTACCGAATATTCCCGGATTTGACATTAATTTTCCTGAACCTCCTCAGGATCAATATAATTTCAGCATAAATATATCGCAATTATTGTATGACGGCGGTCGAACAAAGCAACTGAACACTATTGAAGTTCAAAAACTTCAAATTGAGCTGCAAAAAACCGAACTGAATATTTATAAACTAAGAGAGCAAGTTGAGCTGACATATTTTGCAATTTTAATCATTCAAAAAACAGAAGAACAACTTAAATTAACCATTGATGAACTCTATGATAAAAAAAAGAGTTTGGTTTCTGCCGTAAATTACGGAATTCTCACACCTGACAATATAGATATTATGCAGGCAGAAATATTTAAAACGGAACAAAACCTGATTGAAATTGAAGAAAACAAATCAGCCCTTAAAAAGGTACTCGAAACACTGACGGCAGAAACAATTAATGATAATACAACTTTTATACTGCCTGATTATTTGCACATTTTAAATGATTCAACAGAAAATAATCGGCCTGAAATTAAACTTTTCGAATTACAAAAAAGTATTTTCTCGGCAAATTCAAAATTGCTGAGTGCCGACCGAATGCCTGTAATCGGGGCATTTGTACAAGGCGGATACGGAAATCCCGGTTTAACGATGATTTCGGATGAATGGAATCCGTATGTTATTGTCGGAGCAAAATTAACGTGGAAAATTTGGGATAAAAACAATACCAAACGCATGCAATCGATTTTAAAATTTAACCAAGAGATTATAAATACTGACATCGAAAATTTTAATAAAAATATCAAAATACAACAAGAAAATGAATATGCCGAAATAATTAAGCTTCAAAAAATGATTGAGAAAGGAGATGCAATAACGATTTTACAAAATAACATTTGTCGCAGCGCTGCTTCAAAATTAAACAACGGCACAATTACATCAAGCGAATACATCAGTTTATTAAATGACAAAACCCGTTCAATTATCAAAACTGAAATCAATAAAATAAAATTGGTTCAAGCCGAAAGAAATCTTTTATATATCAAGGGAAATTAAAAACTAACATAAATCGTTAATATCATGAAAAATATATTCGTCATTTTTTTACTGAGCATGTTATTTATTGCTGCATCATGCAAAAAAAATAATCAACGAGCCGATGCTTACGGTAATTTTGAAGCAAAAGAAACCGTAATTTCATCACAAACACCCGGAATGATTATAAAATGCAATATTGAAGAAGGAGAAGAATTAAATGTCGGAGATACAGCATATATCTGCGACCCGTATTCATACAAACTTCAAAAAGAACAAATTCTTACTCAAAAATCGGCAGTTTCATCAAAATTCTCCGGCATTTTGGCTCAAGTTGATGTTTTAAATAAACAAAAAGAAGTGTTATTAAAAGAAGAAGAAAGAATTCAAAAATTATTGAAAGACAATGCGGCTACTCAAAAACAACTTGATGACATTACAGGAAAAATTGACATACTTGAAAAACAAATTTTACAAGTTAAAACACAACATCAAAATTTGTTTGACGAATTGAAAGTATTTGACTCACAAATAAATACCGTAAATGATTACATTCATAAAACAAGGATTATCAATCCGATAAAAGGAAGGGTTTTAGTTAAATACGCCGAACAATACGAAATTACGGCACCCGGAAAACCCCTGTATAAAATTGCCGATTTATCAGAAATTATTTTACGAGCATATATCAGCGGCTCACAATTAAATGAAATACAAATCGGACAAACCGTAAGCGTTTTTATTGATAATTCAGAAAATAATACAAAAAAATACTCCGGAAAAATTACTTGGATTTCTGACAAAGCAGAATTTACGCCCAAAATTATACAAACAAAAGAAGAACGCGTAAATTTAGTATATGCCGTTAAAATAAAAGTTATTAATGACGGCAGCATAAAAATAGGAATGCCCGGCGAAATAAAATTCAAGTAAATGGAAAATTGTTCGGTTTCGGTGAAAAATATTTCAAAAACTTACAAAACCAATATTGCACTTTCCGATATTTCTTTTGAAGTTAAAAAAGGCGAGTTGTTCGGCTTAATAGGACCGGACGGTTCAGGTAAAACAAGCCTGATTCGTATTTTAACAACACTTTTAATGCCTGATTCGGGAACAGCAAGCGTTGAAAATTTAGATGTAATTTCAGATTTTAAAGAAATAAGAAAAAAAATCGGTTATATGCCCGGTCGATTTTCATTATACCAAGATTTAAGTGTAGAGGAAAACCTTAATTTTTTCGCATCAGTATTCGGAACAACCGTAGAAAAAAATTATAGTTTAATAAAAGATATCTATTATCAAATTGAACCTTTTAAAAAACGTAAAGCCGGGCAGTTATCCGGAGGAATGAAACAAAAATTAGCTTTATCGTGTGCATTGATACACAAACCCGATGTATTATTTTTAGATGAACCGACCACCGGTGTTGATGCCGTTTCAAGAAAAGAATTCTGGGAAATGTTAAAGCAGCTCAAAAACAAAGAAATAACTATAATTGTTTCAACTCCGTACATGGATGAAGCCGATTTGTGCGACCGAGTAGCCCTGATTCAAAAAGGGGAAATTTTAAAAATAAATACACCAAAAATAATCACATCTGAATTTAACAAGAAATTATTTTCAATAAAATCAGAGAATAAATACCGATTAATAAACGATTTAAGAGAATATAAATACAATAATTCGGTAAATGCTTTCGGGCAACACATTCATTATACAGATATCAACCCAAAGCCCGATACCGATGAATTATATAAATACCTTCGTGAAAAAGGTCATCATTCTGTTGAAATAAAAAAAACAGAACCAACTATTGAAGATTGCTTTATTGATTTAATGAAATAAAAACTGAAAAAAAATATGACTCAAACACCTATCATAAGTGTAAAAAATTTAAACAAAAAATTTGGTGATTTTACAGCAAACGATAATTTAAATTTTGAAGTTTATAAAGGAGAAATTTTTGGTTTTTTAGGTGCAAACGGTGCCGGCAAAACTACCGCACTCAGAATTTTATGCGGTTTATCAAAACCTACATCAGGTGAAATAAATATTGCGGGTTTTGATGCTTATAAACAAACAGAACTTATTAAAAGACACATCGGTTATATGAGTCAAAAATTTTCGTTGTACGAAGATTTAACCGTTTTTGAAAATATTCGATTATATGCACGCATTTACGGCATGAAATCAAAAGAAATAAAAGAAAAAACAACAAAAATATTAGATGAATTAAATTTTGCACATGCAAGAAACAAAAAAATTAAAGACATCCCCTTAGGGTGGAAACAAAAATTAGCATTTTTAACAGCCATTTTCCATAACCCGAAAATTGTTTTTTTAGATGAACCGACCGGCGGCGTTGATCCGATTACAAGACGACAATTTTGGGATTTAATTTACAAAGCGGCTGACGAAGGTATTACCGTTTTTGTTACAACACATTATATGGACGAAGCAGAATATTGTGATAGGGTTTCAATAATGGATTTGGGAAAAATTGTTGCATTAGACACACCCGAAAATTTAATGAAAACATATACCGCAAAAAATATGGATGAAGTATTTATTAAAATTGCCCGATAAAATAAAACTATGAATAGCTTCCTGTCATTTGTTAAAAAAGAATTCTACCATATTTTCAGAGATAAACGAACCATGCTGATTTTATTCGGCATTCCTATCGCTCAGGTTTTGCTTTTCGGCTTTGTTATTACAAGTGAATTAAAAAATGTACAAATTGCCGTTTGGGATAAATCAAACGATATTACTACAAATCAAATAATTAACAAAATAACTTCATCAGGTTTTTTTGAATTAAGAAAAATAATTTATAACGAAAAAGATATCGAACCGACTTTCAAAAAAGGAAAAATAAGGGAGATAATCATTTTTGAAGAAAAATTTGCCGAAAAACTGAGCAAAGAAAAAACAGCAAAAATTCAAATCATTGCAGACGCTTCTGATGCAAATTCAGCTAATATGATGGTAAATTATACAAAAGGAATAATTGCCGATTATTTAGTAAAACGTAATGCAAATATTCAATATCCTATGCAAATAATAACAAAAGAACGAATGCTTTACAATGAAAGTTTAAAAAACGTTTATATGTTTGTTCCGGGTATTATGGCAATGATATTAATGTTGGTTTCGGCAATGATGACCTCAATTTCTGTTGCACGTGAAAAAGAATTGGGAACAATGGAAGTACTGCTTGTATCTCCTCTTAAACCCATACAAATCCTGCTTGGAAAAGTAACACCCTACTTAGCATTATCAATTGTTAATGCAATAATAATCATATCATTAGGCTATTTTGTTTTTGAAATGCCGATACTCGGCAGTTTAACATTTTTGATGACCGAAACAATTTTATTCATTTTATTAGCTTTATCGCTCGGCATATTAATTTCAACAGTTGCTCCCAATCAACAAGTTGCCATGTTTGTATCGATGTTTGCATTAATGATTCCTACTATCTTACTGTCAGGATTCATTTTCCCGATAAAAAACATGCCCTTAGTTTTACAGTGGTTATCTGCACTTATGCCCCCTAAATATTTCATTATCATCTTAAAAGATATTATGTTAAAAGGAACCGGTTTGGCTTTTGTTTGGAAAGAAACACTTATATTAACCGGAATGACAATTTTTTTCATTGTGTTGAGTTCCAAAAAATTTAAAATTCGATTAGAATAAAATATATTATAAAGTGTTCTATATGTGATTATAAGTATTAAAAATTCAAAAATATTATTCATTAAATAATTGCAGAATGCATACCGTTTTTACCATCATACAAAAGGAATTTATACAAATTTTTAGGAACAAAACCATGCTTCCTATAATCTTCATTTTACCGGTAGTTCAATTATTGGTTTTGGTTTATGCAGCAAATTTAGAAATGAAAAATATTAATTTATATGTTGTTGACAATGATAATTCTACGCTTTCATCACAACTTATCGGAAAATTTAAAGCATCGCCGTTTTTTAGCGTAAATTATGCCGATAACTCAAAAGATGCCGAGGACATGATAAAAAAAGATGAAGCAGATGTTTTAATGATAATTCCGCATAATTTTGAAAAGCGTTTATATCATGATAATAATTCCGAAATACAATTACTTTTTAACGCCATTAACGGAACAAGTGCCTCTATATCTGATGCATACTGTAAAACAATTATTCAAGAATATAATCAAAACATTATCTTGAACTCAGGAAGCCTGTTTCCTGAACTTGCTGAATTTGAAAACATAACAGTTGACTATTCATTTTGGTATAATCCGAAATTAGATTATAAAATTTATATGTCGTCAGGCATTTTAGTTATTTTGATTACAATAATAAGTATGTTTTTAACAGGTATTAATTTAGTGCGAGAAAAAGAAATCGGTACCATTGAGCAAATTAATGTTACACCTGTAAAAAAATATCATTTCATAGTCGGAAAACTCATTCCTTTTTTAATCATTACTTTTTTTG
>DYOF01000057.1:0-12364 GCA_020720665.1 Acetofilamentum sp.
TACTAATTACTAATAGCTAAAAATATGTGCGGAATTGTAGGTTTCATCGGAGAAGAAAAAATTGTTTACGATATTTTATCAGGTTTATTAACCCTCCAACACAGAGGGCAAGATTCTGCCGGAATCGTTACTTTTAAAGATATTTTCCATGTTAAAAAAGGTATAGGCCTTGTAAATGAGGTGTTTAATGATAAGCATATTGAAAGATTATGCGGAAATGTCGGTTTAGGTCATGTTCGATATACTACGCACGGTACCGGTGATATTCAAAATGCTCAACCGATTACAACAAATTATCCATTCGGAATTTCAATGGTTCATAACGGCAATGTTACCAACTTTAAAAAAATGAATAAAGCATTATACCATGACTATCATGTTTTACCGACTTCTTCAAACGATTTGGAAATTTTGCTCTATACATTTGCTGCCGAGCTGATGAAAAAAGAGTTAAAAAAAATTAAAGTAGCTGATATTTTTGATGCCGTGAAATTGACACAAGAAAAAATTGAAGGCGCTTATGCGGTAATTTCAGTTATTGCAAATCATGGTTTATTGGCATTTATGGATCCGAACGGTATCCGTCCCTTAATTCTCGGAAAAAAAGTTACTAAAAACGGTGTTGTGTACGGTTTGGCTTCCGAAAGTGTTACCTTTGATCATCTCGGGTATGAAATTGTTCGAAATTTAAAACCCGGCGAAATTGTATTTATCGATCATAACCATAAAGTACATTCCACCATCGGATTTCAAAAAAAACAACATTTTTGTGTCTTTGAATACATTTATTTTGCAAGAGAAGATTCCGTAATTTATAATTATAATGTTGCAGGAAGACGCGTCAGAATGGGTGAAAATATTGCCGAGCAAATAAAAGAAGCTGGTTTAAAACCCGATGTTGTAATCGATGTTCCTTCCTCGGGTTATTTTTCAGCATCCGGATTAGCCGAAGCCTTAGGAATACCTTATCACAGAGGACTATTTAAAAGCAGTTATATCGGCAGGAGTTTTATTGCACCCAAACAAAGCGAACGTGAATCTATTGTTAAACAAAAGCTTAATCCGATTAAAAAGGCTATTAACGGCAGAAAAATTGCCGTAGTGGATGATTCTATCGTAAGAGGAACAACTTCTAAGCGTATTGTTCAAATTTTGAGAGATGCCGGTGCAAAAGAAATATACTTTGTATCAGCTGCACCGCCTGTAAAAAACCCTTGTGTTTACGGAATTGATATGTCGGCAAAAACAGAATTAATAGCTGCAAATTTGAATATTGATGAAATTTGCAAATTTATCGGTGCGGATGCTTTGTTTTATCTAAAACCGGAAAATTTGAAAGATATATTTAAGGAGCTGTCTATATGTACTGCTTGTTTTACAGGCGAATATCCTGCCGGAAATGTAAATGAAATGATAGATGATATTGAAAATGAAAAATATGAAATGCGTTAATTATGATAAGTCAAAAAGTTACAGAATTCAGAGAGTATCGTGAACGAATGAATGAAGAAATTCTTTCGTCTGATAATTTAGTCATTAAACGTTTGTTCAACTTGGATATGAAAACCTATCAGGAAGGAGCGTTGTCGGCAAAGGTAAAAGAAATGTTGGGTTTAGTATCATCAATGGTATTAAGATGTGATGATTGCATTAAATATCATTTGGAGAAATGCTATGAGTTAAATGTAAATGATGTTGAACTGTTTGAAGTTTTTTCAATAGCTCAATTGGTCGGCGGTTCAATTGTTATTCCTCATTTGCGAAGAGCGGTTGAATATTGGGGAGAATTAAAAAAAGCGAGTTGAACTCGCTTTTTTTAATCGTTTGTTTTATCAACAATTATAAATACATCTTCATTTTCTTTACTCATAAAGTATTTTTCTCTTGCTAATCGTTCTTTGGTTTCCGGTTTTATGAGTAAATCATGATAATATGTTTCATTTTTATCAATTTCTTCGATATAATATGCCTTTTGTTTTTCGAGAAATTTTATTTCTTTTTTAATTCTTGATTTATAAATTATTCCGGTTTGGTCAATAAATAAAATCCAAATGATAAAAAATACAGATGTTAAAATATATTTGTACTTTTTAATAACCCGCCATATTTTTGAGATATTTTCTTTCATTATAAAGGCTTTGAAGCGATTTAAAAACTATTGATTTCCTAAAATTAAAGGCATGCCGTCTTTACCGCTGCCGATTATAATTGTTTTTGCATTTGGTGATTCCGAGAGTTTTATTGTAGCTTCTATACCTCTCATTTTTAATAAGTTATCTGTTAAAGAACTATTTATTATTTTGTTTGCATTTGCTTCCCCTTCTGCAGCAATCTTTTTTCTTTGTGCCTCTGATTTTTCTTTGTCAAGTTTGTATTGATAAGCCAATGCTTCTTGCTCGGTTTTTAATTTACTTTCGATGGCTGTAGTTATTTGAGCAGGTAAATTAATTGAACGAATTAATAATGCCGTCATATGTATATTATTTGCAGGCAGTTTTAAAACCTCTTCCGTTTCTTCAATAATTGATTTTTCAACTTCAGCTCTTTTTGTCGAATAAATTTCTTCTGCTGTAAAGCGTCCCATAACTTGTCTAACGGTTGAACGTACTTCGGGAATAACTAATTTATCGACGTATTTTATTCCGAATTTTTCGTGTAATTCTCCGATTTTATCATTCACAGGATAAAAACGAACAGAAACATCAACATGTATTGAAAGCCCGTTTTTATCTAATACATCCATAGTTTCATCAACTTTTTGCTCTTTCACATCGTAAACTATCATATCATTCCAGGGAGCAATAACATGAAAACCGGCATCATAAATATGTTCTTTGTCCAACCCGCCGCTGAATTTCTTAAAAATAATCCCTTTTTCACCCGGTTGCAGGGTAACAAAAATAGCAGTACCAAACATTATTAATACTACAACTATAATTCCTAAGGTAATTAATACTGATTTGAGTTTTTTATCCATTGTGATTTTTTTTAAATTTTTTAATTTTTGCGAATATAAGCTATTTTCTTTTGATATAAAATTTTATATAAAAAAGATTTAACTAAAATTTTAATTTCCGGACATAATCCGACCGAAATTGATACTTATACCCACAGCAAAAGCAAATAATCTTTTTTTGTTTGTTTGAAAATATGGCTTTGTAATCGCTTTCTTTGATATCTGATAAAACAATCTTACAAAAGGTCTTTTCCGGCGTTTTTTCTGATACTTTTTGTTGTTCATTATTAAGCACTTGCTTTTCAGAAGTAAACAATTTGGCTGGATTATCAGCTTTAAACATGCAGTATGAATTTTTTCGTGAATAATATTTATTTTATTGATAACCAAATTATTGTAATATGTTTTTCAATTTTTTTAAATTGCAATTTTATTGTTTTATCTTTGTTCAGTCTGAAAAATACTTATTAGACTAAGCTCATAAAATGAATAAACTCGATTTGTATAAAGCATCTGCAGGCTCCGGAAAAACGCATCTTTTAACCGAAAGTTATTTGAAATTAGCGTTTGAAAACCCTGATAATTTTCATAAAATTTTAGCCGTAACATTTACAAATAAAGCTGCCGAAGAAATGAAATCAAGAATTATTGAGGATTTGAATGCTATCATTCAAAAAAATGAATCGGCTCAACATTTTTCAGGTATTCAAAAATATCTAAATGTAAAAGACGCTAAAATCATATCAGAGCGTGCTATTCGATTAAGAGATAATATCTTACACAATTACACATTGTTTAATGTCAGTACAATTGATAGCTTTGTTCAAAAAGTAATCAGAGCATTTTCTTATGAAATAAACTTAAATTCTTCGTATGACATTGAGATGGATACTAATCGAGTTATAAGTGATTTAACAGAAATATTATACAACAGCATTGAAGATAATAAAAATTTGCAAGATTGGTTAATAAATTATGCAGAACATAAAATAAACCAAGGAGAAAACTGGGATTTTAGAAACGAAATAAAAAAATTGGCTGAGGAAATATTCAAAGAAAAATTTCAATCACTTAATCAGCAACAATTTAATAGTGAAGAGAAGAAAAAAGTATTAAATGATTACTTTGCAATTTTAGTTTCAATAAAAAATCGCTTTGAATCAAAGATGACAAATTTATCTGAAAAATATCAAACAATTATTGAAAAATTTGCTGTTAATCCGGAGACATTAGGAAATAATTTTAAATTTATATCGGGACATTTCCTGAAAAAAATACCGGCAAAAGAATATAATGACATTTCAAAAACATTTTTGAATGCCGCAGAAGGTGTCGAAAAATGGTATGCCAAATCGGCAAAACCGGATAGTATTGAAACCATAAAAAATATTTATCCTGAATTAATTCCTTTAGTTAATGATTTTTTTGAAATAATAAAAACTGAAAGCGAGGCTTATTACACATCCGAACAAATAATAAAGAATTTTTATTCTTTCGGTTTGCTTACTGATATTGCCGATTTATTGCCCGATTACAGAAGCGATAATAATTTATTGCTGATTAGTGACACAACTCTCTTCCTTAAAAAAATAATAGGTAACAATGAAGCACCGTTTATTTACGAAAAAATCGGAAACCGGTTTAAACATATTTTGATTGACGAATTTCAGGATACATCAGGGTTTCAGTGGGATAATTTTAAACCTTTAATTGCCGAATCATTGAGTCAGGGCTTATATAGTTTGATTGTCGGCGACATAAAACAATCAATTTACAGATGGCGCGGCGGCGATTGGAAGATTTTATTAGAAGGTGTTGAAAGAGATATCGGTTCGAATTTAATTCATTTTGATTCTCTAAAGGATAATTGGAGAAGCCTTGAAAATATAATAATTTTTAATAATTCAGTTTTTCACTATTTACCTCAATTAATTCAAAATCAATTTAATAACGAGTTAGCAGAAATTGTTAATGAAACCGCATATGAAGAGCTTTGCAGAGCCGGATATCAAAATATAATCGTTAATGCATATAAAGATAACGAACAAAATGTTCCGGCGAAAAAAAAAGCGTCAGGCGGGAAAATTCAAATTAAGTTTAATGTAAAACCGAAAAATGAAATTGAAGCTGAACAGCAAAAAAGAAATATACCTGAGTTAATTAACAACTTATTAAGTGAAAAAAAATACTTGGCAGGTGATATCGGTATTTTAGTAAGAAAAAATAAAGAAGCTGTCGATTTGCTTAATCAGTTACTGGATTATCAAATAACAGTCCCCGAGGCTGTTAAATATCAAATAGTTTCTTCAGATTCTCTTTATGTCGGAAATTCTTCTTCCGTTAAAATTTTAATTTGTACATTCAAATATTTAGATAATCCTGCTGATAAAATAAATTTGGCACAATTAGTATATGAATATAGCTATTTAACTAATTCAGGTGATATTGATTATAGTATTGTATTTCAATCTGTTAATGAAAATAAATATGAAAAGTTTTTACCGAAAAATTTCTCTAATCGACTTAGAAAAATTACAAAAAAATCAATTTATGAGCTGACGGAAGAGTTAATCAGCTTTTATGCTTTAGAGGATTTTGCCGACGAATTTCCATACCTCAGAGCATTTCAGGATTATGTTTCTGAATATATGAAACATAAGAATATCGGAATAACTGACTTTATTAGAAGTTGGGATGAAAAAGGAAGATTCGAATCAATTCAAATTTCAGATAAAATTAATGCGGTAAAAGTTATGACTATTCATAAAGCCAAAGGATTAGCATTTAAAATAGTAATAATTCCTAATGCAAATTGGACTGTTGACCATGCAAATGTTTCTCCTTTAATTTGGGCTGAAATGAAAGAACCGCCTTTTAATTTATTAAAATTCTTTCCGGTAAAATATAACAGCCGATTAAAACATACGATTTTTAGAAAAGACTATTTTGACGAAAAATTATTTGCTTATACGGATGCTTTAAATATGCTTTATGTTGCATTTACAAGAGCAAAAGAGGAATTATATGTTTTTTCCCGGATTTCAGAAAATACAGAAAACAACAAAAATAAAATTAATGATATCGGAAATTTTATCTATGAACTACTTAAAATTAAGCAAGTTGAAAATGAGGGATTTCTTAATTTAAATCAATTTTACAATTATTCTGAAAACATATTCATATCTGCCGAAAACCACAAACAAAATTCTGAAAATTCTGAACCGATAATAAAACTTACTGAAATTCCTGAACAAACAAATTACCCCGTTTTTAATTGGCAAAATAAAGTAAAAATTAAATATAATTCAGAAGATTTTTTTGTCGAAAGTATTGAAAAAATTGAAGAACAAGTAAATTACGGAATTTTAATGCATCAAATTTTTGCCGAAATTAAAACAGTTGATGATATTGAAAACAGCCTTAAAAAAATGCATTCGGAAGGGTATATTACTCAAAGCGAAACATCTGAATTATTTCATAAAATTAGTAATGTTTTGCAATTAGATATAGTAAAAGATTGGTTTTCTGATAAATATTTAGTAAAGAATGAAGAAGCATTGATAACAACAAAAGGAAATATTAAAATTCCTGACCGTGTTTTAATAAATGATGAAGAATTAGTTGTTATTGATTTCAAATTCGGAAAACCGCATGAAAAATACGGAATTCAACTGTCCGAATATAAGCAATTACTCCAAGAAGTTTATCAATTACCTGCAAAAGGATATATTTTCTACTTTGAAAAAGAACTTATAATTGAAATATAATTTTATTAATTTTTTGTTTTTAACAAAATAATAAGCAGACAAAAATTTAAAATTTAATCATTATCTTGTATAATCACCACTATATCTGATATTTGTTATGTTTCTGATTATTTCATTTGTCAAAGTCTCTAAAACTGTACTAAAAATTGTTAAAACATTCATTTGTTTTTTTTTCTAATTATTATCTATTTCGCAGATTGAAATAATTCGTCCTTTTTTTACGCAAAATTTGTTTTTGTGTTAAAAGTGCGAATCCGGATTAATAATTATTTCTAAACGATTTTCATTTTTTCAGATTATGTCAGCAGTTTATTCGGAAGATACAATTAAAACACTTGAATGGAAGGAACATATTCGAAAACGCCCCGGAATGTATATAGGCAAACTGGGAGACGGTACTTCATATGACGACGGTATTTATGTGTTATTGAAAGAAGTTATTGATAATTCAATTGATGAGTTTATGATGGGGAACGGCAAAACAATTGATATTCGTATTGAACAAGGTGAAATATCAATAAGAGATTACGGAAGAGGAATTCCTTTAACAAAAGTGCTTGATGTATCCTCTAAAATGAATACCGGTGCAAAATATGATTCTAAGGTATTTAAAAAGTCAGTCGGACTGAACGGTGTCGGTATTAAAGCTGTAAATGCGTTATCCTCAAAGTTTTTAATACGTTCATTTCGCGAAGGTGAGGTCAAAGAAATTCAGTATTCTGCCGGAAATGTAATTTTTGAAAAAGAAATCAGTAAATCAATCGAAAAAAACGGAACTCAAATAGTATTTACACCCGACGAAGAATTATTCACAGATTATTATTATTTAGACGATTTCATTGATTCAATGATGAAAAATTATGTCTATTTAAATTCAGGTTTAACTATAAACTATAACGACAAAGTTTTTTATTCAGAAAATGGTTTATTAGATTTATTAAGTGATAACATAAAAGAAGAACAAAGGAGATATCCGATAATTCATTTAAAAGGTGAAGATATTGAAATTGCTTTAACTCATGCAAATCAATACGGTGAAGAATATTATACATTTGTTAACGGGCAACATACAACTCAAGGCGGTACTCATTTATTAGCTTTCAGAGAAGCAATAGTAAAAACAATTCGCGACTATTATAAGAAAAATATTGATTTTTCTGATATCCGAACAGGTATAGTTGCAGCTGTCAGTATAAAAGTCGAAGAACCGGTTTTTGAATCTCAAACAAAAACAAAATTAGGTTCTAAGAATATTGCCCCCGACGGACCTTCGGTGAGGTCTTTTATTATGGATTACGTAACAAAAGAACTTGAACTTTTTTTACATAAAAACAGCGAAGTTTCTGATGAATTGTGGTTAAAAATTCAAGAAGCCGAAAAAGAACGTAAAGAAATATCAGGCATTAAACAATTAGCTAAAAAAAGAGCCAAAACAGTTAAAGTTCATAACAAAAAACTCAGAGATTGCCGATTACATTATGATTCGGATAAAGAAGGAACTGAAAAATCAACATTATTTATAACCGAGGGCGATTCGGCGAGCGGCTCAATTACCAAATCAAGAGATGTTAATACACAAGCCGTTTTCAGCTTAAAAGGAAAACCTTTAAATACCTTCGGAAAATCAAAAAAAATTGTTTATGAAAATGAAGAATTTAATTTAATACAAGCGGCACTAAATATTGAAGACGGAATGGAAGGCTTACGATACAACCACATCGTAATAGCAACCGATGCTGATGTTGACGGTATGCACATACGTTTATTATTAATCACATTCTTTTTAAAATTTTTTCCGGATGTGATAAAAAACGGTCATCTGTTTATTCTGCAAACTCCTCTGTTTCGTGTAAGAAATAAAAAAGAAACCGTTTATTGTTATTCGGAAGAGGAAAAAGAGAAAGCACTTAAAAAATTAGGAAGCAATCCTGAAATCACCAGATTTAAAGGTTTGGGAGAGATTTCTCCGGATGAGTTTAAATATTTTATCGGTGAAAATATGAGAATTGACCCGGTAATAATTAATAAGGAAGAATCGATTTCGGATATGCTTGAATTTTATATGGGAAAAAACACACCCGAAAGACAAGATTTTATTATAGAAAACTTGCGTGAAGAAGATGAAGTTCTTTAAAATATTTATCAAGCAATATTTTTTTGTTTTAATTTATTTTTTTGCAAAAAATTTTGATGAATAACCAAGCCAAACAATTCGAAACTATTTAAAAGGAAAAATAACAAAAATTTAAAAAATTAAAATGCCGGAAAAAGATATAAGTCAGATTAATGATGAATTGACAGAACATAAAGACCATGAATATAAAGTAAATTATATTTCAGGAATGTATAAAAGCTGGTTTCTGGATTATGCTTCCTATGTCATTTTAGAACGTGCGGTTCCGCATATTTCTGACGGATTGAAACCGGTACAAAGAAGAATATTACATTCAATGAAACGAATGGATGACGGTCGCTATAATAAAGTAGCTAATATTATCGGACATACCATGCAATTTCACCCTCACGGCGATGCCTCCATCGGCGAAGCCTTAGTTCAATTAGGACAAAAAGAGTTATTAATTGATATGCAAGGAAATTGGGGAAACACACTCACCGGCGACAATGCCGCCGCCCCTCGATACATTGAAGCTCGTTTGTCTAAATTTGCAATTGATGTAGTTTTCAACCCAAAAACTACAAAATGGCGACCTTCATACGACGGAAGAAATAAAGAACCGATTCATCTTCCTGTTAAATTTCCTCTCCTTTTAGCGCAAGGTGTTGAAGGAATTGCCGTTGGTTTAGCCTCTAAAATAATGCCTCATAATTTTATTGAATTGATTGATGCCTCAATAAACTATTTAAAAGGAAAACCCTTCGAATTATTACCCGATTTTTTAACCGGCGGTTTGGCTGACGTTTCAGAATATGATGACGGCAGAAGAGGTGGAAGAGTACGTGTAAGAGCAAGAATCGGTAAACTTGATTCCAGAACCTTAATAGTTACAGAATTACCATTCGGTAAAACGACATCCTCATTAATCGAATCAATTGTTTATGCTAATGATAAAGGTAAAATTAAAATAAAAAAAATTGAAGATAATACAGCCGATAAGGTTGAAATTTTACTGCATTTACCATCAGATGTTTCGTCAGATAAAATGATTGATGCATTATTTGCCGTAACCGATTGCGAAGTTTCCGTTTCACCAAATACAACTCTGATAATCGGCGAAAAACCTAAATTTGTAGGTGTTTCCGAAATATTAAAATATTCAGCCGATCATACTTTAGATTTGTTAAAAACGGAATTAGAAATCCGTATGGACGAATTAAATGAAGCATGGCATTTATCATCATTAGAAAAGATTTTTATTGAAGAACGAATTTATAAAGACAAGCAATACGAAGAAGGCAATGACTATGATACGGTAATTAAACATATCCGTAAACGATTAGAACCTTTTGCAAAGAATTTTATCAGAGAAATTACCGATGACGATATAAAACGTTTGTTTGAAATAAAAATGCGTCGAATTTTAAAATTTTCTTCTCTCGAAGCCGAAGATAATTTGAACGCAATTTTAAACGAAATTAAAGTAATCAAAAATAACTTAGAAAATATAGTCGAATATACGATAAATTACTTCAAAGAAATAAAAAAGAAACACGGAAAAAACAAAGAACGCCGTACCGAACTTCGCAATTTTGAAGACATAGCCGTCAGAAAGGTCATTGTTCGCAATAAAAAATTGTATGTAAACCTTGAAGACGGTTTTGCAGGTATGTCCTTACGTCAAGACCAATTTGTTGCCGATTGCTCTGATATCGATTTGGCAATAATTTTCAGAAAAGACGGAACTTATATGGTAAAACAAGTTGAAGAAAAATTCTATATAGGTAAAGATGTTTTACATATTGACATATGGAAAAATAATGACGAACGAACAATCTATAACGTAATTTATTATGACGGTAAATCAGGATTTTACTACATGAAACGGTTTTTCGTAAAAGGAATAATCAGAGATAAAGAATACGATTTAACGAAAGGTGAGTCCGGTTCAAAAATAATTTGGTTTACCGCAAATCCTAACGGCGAAGCAGAAA
Source organism: Acetofilamentum sp. (assembly GCA_020720665.1). GTDB lineage: Bacteria > Bacteroidota > Bacteroidia > Bacteroidales > JAADGE01 > JAADGE01. The sequence continues at coordinate 10,834 of DYOF01000057.1, forward strand.
GTGTAAAAATAACACATCGCCCCAGAAAACGCTTAAAAAATAAAGTCATTGAAATAAATTTCTCAGAATTAACAATTAAAGGAAGAAATTCTATGGGAAATTTAGCAACAAAATACGGAGTTCAAAAAATAACATTGAAAGAAGAAGGCGTTTCAACTCTGGGCGGAAGAGAAATTTGGTTTGATCATGATGTGTTAAAATTGAATGCCGACGGGCGAGGAGAGTATATCGGTGAATTTGAAGCCGATGACAAAATATTCGTTGCCTGTCAATCCGGCTTATTTCAAATTAAATCCTATGAATTATCAAACCATTTTGAACCCGGTGTCATTCAAATTGAGAAATATGACCAAGAAAAAATTTGGGCGGCTGTTTTTTATGACGGAGAACAAAAATTTTATTATCTTAAACGATTCAAATTTGAAGGTGTTAACGGATTAATGAGCTTTATCGGCGAACATAAAGACTCAAAATTATTAATTCTGACCGATCAAGACCACCCGCAATTTGAAATTGAATTCGGAGGTAAGAATAACGACAGACCAATTGAAGTGATTGATGCAGAAGAATTTATATCTGAAAAAAGCTTCAAAGCAAGAGGAAAACGTTTAACTACATATGTTGTAAAGAAAATTACCGAAATTATTACTGAAACGGAGAGTGATGATACAACAGAAAATACTTTAATTAAAGATGAAAATGATGATGATGATAACTTCGATTTTGAGGTAGTTAAAACAGATGATGACGGAAATCAAATAAAATTAGACATCTGAGCGGATTTTTTTTTGTAATGTGTTAAAAAAATTACATTTGCATTAATTACGGTGTCTAAACAATTAAATTTATAATTTTAAAAAATTCTTATGGCATTTAAAGCATTTTATTTTAAGCTGATTGATTTAATTATTCCCAAAAAAAATACAGCAAATAACGACATATATTATCAATCATTTTTATTGATAAGTGCACATATTTTTAGTATCATTTTTTTAATGGTGTTTGCGATTATTCAATACTTAACCCGCAATAATATTGAAGCATTTGTTCTTATTGTTAATTCAGTCGCCATATTTCTCGATTTGTTTATCTATAAAAAATACGGGAATAACATATTTTCAGGTAATTTTATTATTGCAGTAAGTTTTACAGGCTTTTTTATTACTTCTCTGCATACCGGCGGAATGTTTGCCTCAGTTGTAACTTGGTTTACGGCAGTTTCAATTACGGGTTTTTTATTTTCAGGAAAAAAAACCGGCTATTTTTGGGCTACTACAACAGTTCTTACTCTTTTTGCTCTTTTTTTACTTGAAAAAAACGGAATACGATTTGACACGAGTGTTTTACCTGAACATAAAAATTTACACTACATTTCTTCTTTAATAGGTTCTTCGATATACATTACACTTATTGTATTAAGTTATGAGTATATAAGCAATAAAAAAAACATCATTCTTAAAAACTTGCTGATAGCTAACAAAGAAAAACAAGAAGAAATATTACAACAACAAGAAGAACTGCAAACAACATT
>DYOF01000057.1:12464-13803 GCA_020720665.1 Acetofilamentum sp.
ACGAACTCGAAAAATTATCGATAGTAGCATCGGAAACTGATAATGCTATTATGATTTTAGACACAGAAGGTCGTTTTATGTGGGTAAATAAAGCTTTTGAAAAACGCTCGGGGTACAATCTTGAAACCTTAACTAAATTAAAAGGTGACGATATATATCAAACAAACAGACAATCGGATGAAATAAAAAAGCACATGCAAATTGTTTTAATTAATAAACAAGCAACAAGTTTTGAAAAGCAAGAAACCAACTTTAGCGGTGAAGTGTTATATTCGCAAATAACCTTATCTCCCGTTTTTGATTTGCAGGGAAACATCAAAAATATTGTGGCAATTAAAAGCGATATTTCCGAATTAGTCAAAACTAAAGAAGAAATAAAACGTGAAAAAGAGGTAATATCAAAACAAAAGGAAAAGATTGAAGACATTAACAATGCACTCAGTCAAAGCATTTCATACGCCACCCGAATACAACAATCTATTTTACCTGATTTTTCAATTATTGAAGAAAATACCGCTGAATACTTTGTTATGTACATGCCCAAAAATAAAGTGTCAGGCGATTTTTATTGGTGGGAAAAAATTGAAAATAATTTGGTTGTTACCGTTTCTGATTGCACAGGGCATGGTATTCCCGGAGCATTTATGAGTATGTTGGGCATTTCTTATCTCCGTGAAATTGTTTTAAAAGAATACGTAACACAACCTAATGTAATTTTAAATAAATTACGCAAAGAAATTATTAAAAGCCTTAAACAAAAAGACGGTACAGGAAAACAAAAAGACGGAATGGATATGGCTTTAATCAGTTTGAACTTAAATACATACGAAATGATGTTTGCCGGTGCAAATAACTCGGTTTATATTGTAACAAAAAGAGACACGATTCCGTTTCTGAGCGAAAATGATATTTATACCGATATAGAGCCTGTTGAGACCAACCATCAACAAAACTCTTTTTTGTTTGAAATAAAACCCGACAAAATGCCGGTGGGAATATACATCAAAATGAACAAATACACATTAAATAATCTCACCCTTGAACCCGGAGATAAAATTTACCTGTTCAGCGACGGATTCTCAGACCAATTCGGAGGTGTGGGCTTCAAAAAATTCAAATCCAATACATTCAGGCAACTGATACTTTCCATATCAAACAAACCAATGAATGAGCAAAACAGCATACTATCAAAAACAATTGGCGAATGGAAAGGTAAGCACGAACAAACAGATGATATTACAGTTTTGGGGCTGATGTTATAATCATCCTTAAATCTGCTACTCAGGGTTTGAACAGCAAAGGTTCCCCCTTAAATTAATGTTTAATTATGCAGAATATT
>DYOF01000058.1 GCA_020720665.1 Acetofilamentum sp.
CATCAAAAGTATACCACCATTATTCATCAAAAGTATACCGGTCTTTGCGAGCAGGACAGTTCCGCCCTCGGATGAGATATTTTCGCCCGTGAAATTCACTAAAAAGGCTTGATTATTCGAATAAAATACCGTATCTTGAGTGCTCATTTTTGAGGGTGTAATTTTGTTGTAATTATGGCTTTAACTTCCACAAATATAACACTTTACACCCTTTTATGCAAATCTTTTTTGAATTATTCGGGTTAAATCGTAATTTAAAAGTCATTAAAAAATTGAGTTCAAATTTTATCAAAATTATCTGACGAAATGCTTACTATTGTATGAAAATAAGTTTTAATTATAAATTTAAGAGGGTTTATAAGGGATTGTAAAAAAGAAAGTCGATCCCTTATCTTTTTCTGATTCAGCCCATATTTCTCCGCCTAACAGATTTGCACATGCTTTTGAAATGGCTAAACCTAATCCTGTACCGCCGTAAAGTTTTGTCGTAGTCTCATCGGCTTGTCTGAATCGTTCAAAAATTATTGAAATTTGAGATTTATGTATGCCGATTCCCGTATCCGTAACTTTAAACAAAAGTTGACCCGTTTCTGTAATCTCATAACTGATTTTCACACTTCCTTCATTTGTGAATTTTAGAGCATTACCTATTATATTAATCAAAATTTGATTTAAGCGTTTTGTGTCCGTTAATATTCTGTCTTCTCCGTTTTTAAGTCCAAAATTTGTTTCAATCCTAATATGTTCGATATAATCTTTACGAACGGAAAGTTTAACAAACAATATAATATCCTCAATAAATTTATTTAAATTACATTTTGATTCTTCAATTTTTAATTCGTTTGATTCTAATTTTGAAATATCAATAATGTCATTTATTAAATCTAACAAATGATTACCGCTGTTTGCAATAATATCAATATACTCGGATTGTTTTTGGTTAAGTCCGGTGTCTTTCATGATTTCAGTAAATCCTAAAATTGCATTCATAGGAGTTCTTATTTCATGAGACATATTCGCTAAAAAAGCAGATTTTAAATGATCACTTTCTTCTGCTTTAAGTTTAGCAATGTTTAAATCTTTTTGAGATTTGATTAATTCATTTGTTTTGTCAGCTAAAAGTTTATTTTTTTCTTCTGTTTCCGTAACTTTTTCAGAAATTTCAGTAATTGCTTTATACATAATCTTCGAAAAAATCAATCCAAGTACCGCTATAAGGATAACAACTAAGATATAAACTCCTATACCGATTTCAAATTCTTTGATAATTTCTTTCGGAAAATCGTTTTTAAAATAAATAAATGACGTAAGTGAAGTTATAATAATTATAATTGTGTTTAATATCACTATTCCTTTAGATGCAAACATAGATGTAAAAAATAAAAATGCTAACATCAAATAAAATTCGTCAACAAAAAAATTATACGATTCTGCTCCGGCAACATTAACAAAAATTGAAAAAACTTCTGTAAGTACTAAAATTAAAGAAAACCCGTTTGCAACAATAGTTTGTTTTCCTTTTTTAAACAGAATAAAACTTAGAACCAGTAAACTTAGAAAAAAGAACTGCATGTATAAGGAGGTGTATGTACCTGCTAATATTGTTTTTAAAATAAAAAAGATTAACAACACAATTCCGGTTAAAAGAATAGAAGCCAAAGCTTTAGAACGAAATTTCTCCGTACTGCCGTTAAATTTGTAGTCTTTTATAAAATAATTGATTATAGAATTCATATTAAATTTAGAAATATATTTTGATGCCCAAATATATTTATTTTATTCAAATATCTGTTACTTATTATCTGCCTTATTGTCATAATTATTAATTTGTACTGTTTTTGTTGAAATTTATAAAACTATTTGAAATGACCGGAAAAAATCCTATGAACAATTATTCCGAAATTTGTACATATATAACTGAAAACAAACTTTCAGATGCATTTATTTTGTTGGGAAACTCATTAAACATGATAAATAATTCTGAATTAATTAATCGTTTTGAAAAGCAAAAAGAAATTTACAGTTTGTATATGGAGTACACATTAAAAGGTGTTACTGACCCCGAGCGTATCAATATTTACAAAAGAATTCAAATTGCACTTCTGGAAATTACCGAGTCTGTAAGAGATGCTTTCTTTAGTATAGAAAGCAGAAGCAAACTCGCATCAGAAAAAAGAATACTTTCGGAACAGATTCATAAAAATACAATTAATATTGAAAGTGAAATTAATGTTTTACTAAACAAAAATGTTACAGATAAGGAAATTTTGATTAACAAGTTATTTTTTCTGATTTGGTTAAGCGACAAAATAGGTGAAAACGATGTAACGGCACTCCGAAAAATATCACGCACTAAACGTTTAAATTCATACGAGAAAAGTGTTGTCGTAAGTGCTCTGACAATTAGTCTTTTAAGGCGTTTTGATATTCAAAAGTCAGAATTATTGTTTGATTTCTATGATACCGATGAGGAAGAAGTGTGGAACAGAGCATTAGTCGGAATCGTAATTTCTTTTTATGTGTTTAATAAGCGAATTTCTTTATATGATTCGCTTGTAAATAAATTAAAACATATCAAAAAAGATAAAGGAATTGAACAATTTATCGAAGCAATTATACTGCAATTAATTCGAACAAAAGAAACCGATAAAATTTCTAAAAAATTAAGAGATGAGATAATTCCTGAAATGCAAAAATTCAGGCCAAAAATTGAAGAAAAATTGAATTTAGATAATATAATTTCCGACAAATTAATTGAAGACTTAAACCCCGACTGGGAAGAAATGTTTGACGAAGCACCCGATTTATTGGGAAAAATGGCTGATTTTTCAAAATTACAATTAGAAGGCTCCGATGTGTTTATGAGTGCATTTGCCGGGTTTAAAAATTTTCCGTTTTTTAAACAAATTTCAAATTGGTTTTTACCTTTTTATGCAGAAAATAAGGACGTTAAATTAATTTTTTCCGAATTTGATAAATCTTTTGATGCAGATGCTTTTACAAAAGGATTAGAACGATCGGCATTCATGTGTAATTCTGATAAATATTCGTTTTGCCTCAATATTCAGCTTATGCCTAAAGCTCAACGAGGAATGATGACAGAATTATTCAAAGCCGAAATGAATCAAATGAAAGAAATAAGTGACGATGACGAATTGTTAAATAAATATGTGAAAGATAAGCACATTTTCATCCGATACATTCAGGATTTATACAGATTTTACAAATTACATCCGTTTCATAATGAATTTGATGATTTTTTTGAAACCCCAATGGATATACACAATACACTATTGTTTAGTAAAATTATTGATAATCAAGACATTTTAAGTAAAATAGCAGAATTGTATTTTAAAAAAGAGTTTTTTGAAGAAGCTGTTGACGCTTTTTCTCAATTAAATTTAAACGGAAAGGAGGCGAAAAAAAATTATGAAAAAATCGGATATGCTCTGCAAAAAAATAAAAATTATGAAAAGGCATTAGATTTTTTTCAAAAAGCTGAGTTATTTGAAGAAGCATCTTTGTGGCTAACAAAAAAAATTGCCTTTTGTTATCGTAAAAACAGAAATTATTTAAAAGCTTTAGACTATTATAAAGCCGCAGAACTTGCCGAACCTGAAAATATACATACACAAGCCAACATCGGTTATTGTTATGTGTCAGCCGGTGATTTTAATAATGCACTTAAAAACTATTTTAAAGTTGAATATTATGAGCCCGAAAATACTATGGCTAAACGCCCTATTGCATGGTGTTCATTTATTCTCGGAAAATTTGATACGGCTGAAAAATATTATTTAAAACTGATAGCTGACAAACCGTCAGCATTTGATTATATGAATTATGCACATGTTTTATATTGTAAAGGTGAAAAAATGCAGGCTATTGATAATTATTTGAAGGCTATTGAACTGAAAGATTTAAAAACTTTTATAGAAAATATTAATGAAGATCGTGAATATTTAATAAAACACGGTATTGAAGATTCTGATATTGAATTTTTAATTGATTATGTAAAATTAAAATGCAATTATTAAGGTTCTGATACTGATTTATAGCAAATTAGTTCTTTTTTTATTTCAATTTTAATGATTTTCAGCAGTATAAAATCTATTAAAATTTTCTCGGCATATGCTTTATTTATTTTTGCGAGTTTAATAAATTTTGAAAGAGTAATATATTGAAATTCAGACAAATATTTTAATAAAAAATTTTCAGCTTCATTATATGCAATTTTTATCGGGATATTTTTCTTTTGTAAATCCCAAACTTTTAATAATAAGCCGTTTGCAGAAATATTTTCATCATTAACACGTATAAAAGCTTTAAAAATATTTTTTTCATCGGGGGCAAAATGAGGTTTATTTTTACTTTTTTCTATTATAATTTCTAAAATTTGTTTTCCTTCAACATTGTGTTTAACTGATTTGAACTTTACGGGCGGTTTTGTATAAATTACTGATGCCGCTTCTATCATGTAATATTCCTCTTCGCTTCTGATTCCGGCAATAATACTGTTATCTTTTACACCTATTAATAAACGTCCTCCGTCAGTATTTGCAAATGCAGATAATGTACGAGCAATTTTTTTTGAATCGTTTACGGCAAATTTAAAATCCAATTGTTGATGCTCACCTTCTTCAATCAATTTAATAATTTGGTGTTTATGCATTTTATAAAGCTATTTCTCAAAAACCTTATCGTTTAATTTGTTAAGGATTTCTCCTGCTTTTCCTTGAAGAAAAATATCTGTAATTTCATCGGTATAAATTGTTCGTTCAGGATTTATTTCAATTATAACGGCACCGTTCAATTTTGCTTTGTAAGGAATCGTTGCTGCGGGTTGTACTAAACCGGTTGTCCCTATTAAAATAAATACATCTGCCGTTTCAGTTTCGGCAAATGACTTATTGTAAGCCTCTTGCGGTATGCCTTCTCCGAAAAATATAAAATCCGGCTTTAATAAATTTCCGCATTGTGTGCAAAAGGGAGGAATTTTTTCAAAATTAATTTCAGAGGCATTAAATTTTTTTGAACATTTTGTACAAACTAAAATTTTAGAGTTCCCGTGAAACTCATAAACCGTTTTATTTCCGGCTTCATAATGTAAATTGTCAATATTTTGAGTGATTATTGCATGCAATTTTCCTGCTTTTTCTAATTTTGCTAAGGCATGATGTGCATCATTCGGTTTTGCTTTTTCAAAATATTCATAAAAAATTTTACGAATAATTTCCCATGATTGTTTCGGATTTGAATAAAAATAGTTTAATTCTAAAACTTTTGTATCATATTTTGTCCAAAAACCGCCTTCTCCTCTATACGCAGGAATTCCGCTTTCAACAGAAATACCCGCTCCTGTGAATGCCGTTACATGTTTTGCCGTTTTAATTTTTTCGCCTGCAAGCTTTAAATTCTTTTTTAAAATATCGAGCATTGTTAACGATTTATAAATTATTTTTTAATGTAAATTGTGCCTTTTTTTTCGAATTTTTCTGATATATCTCCGAGCATTCCTTCGTGTTTTCCTAAAATTAAAGCACCTCCCGTAAATAAAGCATCATAAAATACTTTAAAAATTTTGTTTTGTAAGCTGTGATTAAAATATATCAAAACATTTCTGCAAAAAATTAAATTGTATTTAACTGCAAACGGATTAGTTAAGGCAGTTAAATCATGCTTTTTATATTGAACACGATTTAATAAATTTGGTTTAACTTTTATAAGATTCCGAGATCTTGATATTTTAAAAAACTCATTGACATCCATATCATTATTAAAAGTTTCATTGAAATTATTAATATATTCATCTATTTCTCGGTATTTATATTTTCCTGATTCGGCAACCTCAAGAACATCTGAGTTTAAATCAGAGGCATAAATTTTTGATTTGTCCAAAAACCCTTTTATTTTCAGCAAAATTAACATCGTATAAACTTCTTGTCCTGTTGAAGCCCCTGCGTGCCAAATATTTATTCTATGTTCATTTATTAATGTCGGCAAAATTTCTTTATTAATTGTATTCCATAAAGAAGGGTCTCTGAATATTTCGGTCGTATTAACAGTTATATTTTTAACAATTTGCTCTAAAAAACCTTTATTTACGGAAATCTTTTGAATTAAATTCGGAATATCTGTTTTGTAATCAGAAGATATTTTTTCAATTCTGCGAGTAATTGATTTTATTGAATATTCCCTAAAATCATAATCGGAATATCTTTTTATGGCATCAATAAATAATTGTATGTCTGCAGGCGGGATATCGTTCATATGAAGTTCAAAAATATATAAAAATTTTTACTATTGCTTATTTTATAACAAAATATTTATCTGTTTTACAACTGTTAAAAATGGTAGTTTATATGTTAAATTTTAAAGTTCTGCCGATAATTATCTGTCGGCATTTGAAAAAATCAAATTTCTGATTATTTTTGTATGCAACTTAATAATTTATGTCGGAAAAAAATTATAAATACAAATCATTAAAAATATTTTCATCTTCAGAATGGATGGTTAACTCAACCAAAAAGTATCGTCAAGTTTTTGAAAAAGACGAAATTACATATCTGAGGACTGAACTTTCCTTTTATAATAAAAAATTTGACGAGGCTGATTGGAAAACTAAAATTACCATAAAAGCATTTGATGTAAGCGATAAAAAACGAAAAGAACTATTTAACTTATATAAAAATATTACTGTCAGTAAAAGTGAAAATATTGTATATGCATATGAAAGCTGGGGAGTAGAAAACCCCGGAGGATTTTGGAAAGCAGGAAGCTATATTTCAGAAGCATATATTGACGATGAATTAGTTGGTACACAAGAATTTTTTATATATGATATAGGCGTTGTTACTGAAGAAGAAAACCCATATTTTGAATTAGAAACCATAAAATTATATGAAGGAGGTTTTGACGGCTGGCAACAAAAAGAACGGAAATATTTGATAGAATTTAATCAAAGTAACACAAGATATATATGGGTTGAATTTTCAATAAAAGTTAAAACAAATAAAGAATTTAATTTTGAATATTTTATCAATTTTTATGATGATGCCGGTCAGTATAAAGCAAAAGTTGATACATTAAAATTTATATCAAACGGCAATAAAGATAAAATTTTGACTTTCGAAAGAGGCTGGGGAAATACTGTACCGGGTTCATGGGTTGATGATAAATATTCCGTAGAAATTGTGTTTATGGATACTTTAATAGCTTCTGTCGATTATAAAATGGGGAAAAAAGATATTGAAGGTGTTCTAAAACAATCTGAAATCATTAATAAAGATGAAAAAAACAAAATTGCAGAGGAAGAAACCTTAGAGGATTTATTAAAAAACCTAAATAGTTTAATCGGATTAAATAACATAAAACAAAAAGTAAAAGACCACATAACGTATATTGATTTCTTAAAATTAAGAAAAGAAAAAGGTTTTAAAGACACAGAAGAAATTAGTTTACACAGTGTTTTTACAGGAAATCCCGGAACCGGAAAAACAACTGTCGTAAAACTTTTAGGTAAAATCTATCAAAAAAAGGGACTGCTTTCCAAAGGACATGTTCATGAAGTTGACCGTGCCGAATTAGTCGGAGAATTCATCGGTCAAACTGCACCCAAAGTAAAAGAAGCCATTAAAGAAGCAAAAGGAGGTATTCTGTTTATTGATGAGGCATATATGCTGGCTCGTTCAAATGAAGATAAAAAAGATTTCGGAAAAGAAGTTATTGAAGTTTTGATTAAAGAAATGAGCGACGGTGAGAAAGATATTGCAATTATGATGGCAGGTTATCCGAAAGAAACCATGTTTATGATTAATTCAAATCCGGGTTTAAAATCTCGAATAAAATACTTTTTTCACTTTGATGATTACACACCCGATGAACTTCACGAAATTGCCGATTATGCTGCCGATAAAAGAAATGTAAGATTAACTGAAGAAGCCTCCGTTTTTTTAAATAAAATATTAACCGAAGCCTACCGTAACAGAGATTTTACTTTCGGAAATGCCCGATTTGCATATTCATTAATTGATGAAGGAAAAATGAATATGGGTTTAAGAATCATGCAAAATCCTAATATTGACCAACTCTCAGATGAAGAATTATCTGTTATTACTTTAGAAGATATTAATAAAATTGAAAGCATAAAATCAAAAAGTATCGTTAAAATTCCTGTAGATAATGAACTGCTTAAAGAAGCAATGGATGAACTGAACCGAATGGTTGGAATGAACGACATAAAAAATGAAGTTAATGAGCTGATTAAATTAGTTAAATTTTACAAGGAAACCGGTAAAGATGTCTTAAATCGCTTCTCATTACATGCTATTTTCAGCGGAAATCCCGGAACCGGAAAAACAACATTAGCCAGAATATTCGGTAAAATATATAAAGCATTAGGTTTATTAGAACGCGGGCATATTACAGAAACCGGAAAAGAAGGGCTTGTTGCCGGATATGTAGGACAAACCGCATTAAAAACAAAAGAACGTATTGACGAAGCCATGGGTGGTGTTTTGTTTATTGACGAGGCCTATGCTCTTGCCGGAGGAGGTCAGAATAATTACGGAAATGAAGCCATTGAAGTTATCCTTAAAAATATGGAAGACCATAGAGGCAAATTTGCCGTAATTGTTGCCGGTTATCCCGGAAATATGGAAACTTTTTTAAAAATGAACCCCGGTTTAAAATCAAGATTTGATAAAACATTAGTATTTAAAGATTATTTACCCGAAACTTTATATGATATTTGTACGCAAATGCTTAGAGAAGAAGATTTAAGCCCTGATAAAAATGCTGAAGAACATCTCAAAAAATATATAAAACTTTTATATGACAGGCGTGATAAATATTTCGGGAATGCAAGAACAATAAGACAAATTAAAGACGAAGCAGTAAAAAAACAAAATTTAAGAATGGCATCTGTCCCTGCAGAAGAACGAACAAGCATAACTTTAAAAACTTTAACCATAAATGATGTTGTAAATATTGAAGTGAATAAAACATTAGGATTATCAGATAGTATCGGTTTCTAACACGCTGTTTTATGAAACAACTTAAAATAACCAAACAAGTTACTAACAGAGAATATTTATCTTTAGATAAATACCTCCATGAAATCAGTAAATATGATTTAATTAGTGCCGAAGAGGAAGCCAAATTATCCGAAAGAATCAAAAAGGGGGATTATAACGCACTCGACAAACTGATTAAAGCAAATTTACGATTTGTAGTTTCTGTTGCAAAACAATACCAAAACCAAGGATTAACCCTACCTGATTTAATCAATGAAGGAAACATCGGATTAATTAAAGCAGCAAACCGCTTTGATGAAACCAAAGGTTTCAAATTCATTTCATATGCCGTATGGTGGATACGGCAATCAATCCTGCAAGCATTAGCCGAACATTCAAGAATTGTAAGACTGCCTCTCAATAGAATTACTACTTCTAATAAAGTAAATCGCACATTTTATGAACTTTTCCAAAAATTTCACAGAGAACCTTCAATAAAAGAAATAGCCGATGAGCTAAAAATTGCACCGGATGATGTTTTAAAAGTTATATCTGACAACGATAAAAATTTATCAATGGATGCTCCTATAAATGATGACGATAAAATGAATTTATACAGCATTATTATCGATACGAGTATAGAATCTCCCGAAAAAGAGCTTATCAAACAATCCTTAACCGTCGAATTAAAAAGAGTTTTATCAACACTACCGTTTAGAGAATCTGAAATTATAAAACAATATTACGGAATTGAATTACAACATCCTTTAACCTTAGAAGAAATTGGTGCAAATTTCGATATTACACGAGAGCGTGTTCGACAATTAAAAAGCCGAACACTAAAAATTTTGAAACGTAAAAGTGATATCTTAAAGAAATATCTATAAACCAATTTTTATATCTTTCCTCTAAACTACGGAGTGCTTATAACTTTAAATGTCTCATAACCATCTTCCGACCGTATTCTTAAAAAATACATTCCCGCCGGGTGCTTTGAAATATCAATCCTGATTTCATCACTATAATCATAATAGAACTCTGTTATTTTTCCTGAGTAGTCAATCACTTCAACAGAATTAATTTTTTGCAAATTCCCTTTAATCGAAAAAATTCCCTTGTTCGGGTTCGGATAAACAAGATAAGCAGCGTTCTCCGGTATTGTATAAACGTTTGACATTCTGACTTCTTTAACGAAATTGATGTTACTTGTAATGGTATCTGCATCAATATCATAGCTAAAAGAACACAAGAAAAATTTAACCTCAGCATCATCCGTCCACCAACTGTATTCATACACGGTATCCGTTGAAGAAGAAACAAATATCCAATTTCCCATAAAAAGAGTAAAAATAGAATCAATATTAATACTCTCTCTGAATTTTCTCAGAGCGGAATAAGTTCCGGCAGGAATACTCAGTTCACCATAAGCATCAATCGTATCTTTGCTGAAAATCGTTTGATTGAACTTTACTGACCCTGAAACGAGTTCATTCACGGCAGTATCTTTTATCATATCTGTATAATTTGCCGGTAAAGCTATCATCAAAAACGGGTCAACAGCTGTTACGGTATTTATTTGTCCGTTATTTGTAAAATCTCCCACCGCTCCGTTTTGATATAAACCTGTTTCGTTTTTAGTAAGATACATAAAAATAGAATCCGGAAGAACCAATGCCGAAATGTTTGAAGTAGGAAACGATGAAAAATATGGAGTTTCATCCGCATGAAATAAAAATACAGAATCAATACTCTGCTCTTCAAGACTTGTAAAATCCCATGTTTGATATCCGCTGCCACTCGGGTTTATTAATGTATTGTTCGGTAATTTATCAACACTGAGAAAAATTGAATCGCCTGCCCCGATAAGTTCATCGCTTGTAATACTTATTTGTGCATTACTTATAAACGGAAGCCATAAATACGTGAATAAGATAATAAACTTCTTCATCTGTCTAAAATTTTGTAATTAAATAACATTCCGAATCGTGTTTGCCGGGTGCTACTTTAAATCGCAGCACGCTGTCTTACAATAATCAAAATTAAAAGAAATATTTTTTAAAATAAATAAAACTTATAAATATAATTTATATTTGTATTTTTAATGTCCTAAATTAATGATAACTAAACACTAAAAATATGGGATTATTCAGCAAACTTAAAGGCGAATTTATTGATATTATTGAATGGTTAGACGATTCAAACGATACAATAGCATGGAGATTTGACCGGTACGGGAATGAAATAAAAAACGGCGCGCAACTTACCGTCCGTGAAACACAAGTTGCCGTTTTCATAAATGAAGGAAAAATTGCAGACGTATTTCCTCCGGGAAGATATGAACTTACAACTCAAAATTTACCGATACTTTCTACTTTGAAAGGGTGGGTTCACGGTTTTAACAGTCCGTTTAAAGCAGAAGTTTATTTTTTAAATACTAAAAACTTTACCAATCAAAAATGGGGAACACCCAATATTTTCTACTTACGTGATGCAGATTTTGGTCGTGTCAGTTTGAGAGCATTCGGTACATACACCATGAAAATAGGCGACCCGGTTAAATTTATTAATACAGTTGTCGGAACAAGCGGTGATTTTACAACAAACGACGTCAGCAGTGAATTAAGAAGTTTAATCGTAACCCAATTTATTGATGCCATCGGCGAAAGTAAAATTCCTTTGTTGGATATGGCTCAAAATTATAAGGACATTTCAAATTTCTGCCAAAATGAATTAGGCAAAGAATTTTTAGAATACGGTATTGAAATTACAAAATTTCTAATTTCGAGCATAAGTTTGCCCGAAGAGCTTCAAAAGAAACTCGATGAAGGCACCGGCATGAATATGTTAGGCGACATGAATAAATACTCGCAAATGAAAGCCGCCGATTCAATGGAAAAAGCAGCCGGAAATACCGGTATGGGCGGAGGAATGGAAGGTATGATGGGAATGGCAATGATGCAGCAAATGATGAATCAAAATCAAATGATGCAAAATCAAAAAGTACAACAAAACCAACAAGGTGTTCCGCCGCCGCCGCCGATTGTTCAATTTTTTGTTTCGGTCAACGGTCAGCAACAAGGTCCTTTTTCAACAGAAGCCTTGCAGCAATTAATAACACAAGGACAATTAACAAAAGAAACCTTTGTTTGGAAACAAGGTATGGCTAATTGGGCAGCAGCCGGAAGTGTTCCGGAAATATCAGGTTTATTCGGAGCAGTGCCCCCACCCCCACCCCCGCCGCCTATGTAATATAAAATAAAGCATCCTTCATAAACAGGATGCTTTTTTCATTTGAAATTCTATATAATAAATATATACTTATAAATATGAAGCACATTCAATATGTTTTTAACAGCTTAATAATTTTATCAGTTTTCTTTACTGTATCTTGTGAAAAAGAAAATAACGGAATTAATATAAAATATTCTATTGAAATACCTGCAAAAGAAGAATTAAAATTGTTATCTGTTAATAATGAATCATCTGAGTTTAAAATTATCTTAGAAAAAACCGATTCGTTATTTTTGAAATCTTCTGACAATTATATTAATCTTTTCGGCAAAACATGGCATGAAAGCTGTTCGGATAATGATTTAAGAGATTTGTTTTTATTATATGGGAACTACAATTTAAATCAAATCATAAACTTTTTAAATTCCGAATATAAAAAACATGTAAAACAAACGATACTTATTTTAATTAAACGACTCAATGAATACGAAATTACGGATATACACATTTCGAATTTTACTAAAAAAGGAATACTTGAATTAGAAATAAGGGGAATTAATAATGCTGATGAAATCAGAAATTTGATTAATAATCAATATCAAATCGGGTTTTATGAAACGTATGAATACTCTGAATTGTTTAATTCGCTGCTTGAAGCCGATAAAATAATAGCCGAATCTGATGAATTTAATGAATTATTTGAAAATAATGAGAAAGATACAACATCATTAAGTTTATTTGACACGAATTCTTCTTCAAATAATTTAAACGCAGAAGAAGTGCTTGATATAAAAAACTATCCGTTAAGCAGTAAACTTGTACCCAATATTCAACAAAATAATAATGAAACAATTATTATTAAAGGACCCGTAGTAGGATATTGTCTTGAAAAAGATACCGCCGAGGTTATGAAGATGCTTAAATATATTCAAAATTTAAAATATTCTCCTTTACCTCGAAAATTGGAATTTATTTGGACAGCAAAACCTGTTTCAGAAAACGATAAAATGTTTAAACTCATTGCATTAAAATTAAAATTTGATAATTTACCGGTAATGAACGGTAAAAATATTGTAAATGCAAATTCTAAACAACAAAACGGAATTAATGAAATAGAATTGGAATTAAATGCCGAAGGAGCCCAAATTTTTAAAAATTTAACAAAAGAAAATATCGGCAAATCTATAGCTATTGTCATAAACGGATTTGTATATTCATATCCTGTCGTATATGATGTCATAGAGGACGGTAAATGTACAATAAGCAGTAATTTTGAAGATGAAGAATCAGAAGAAATGAAAATCATTTTCAAATCAGGGTATATGCCGTTGAAAATTAAAATTTTAAATGAAACACCCATGTAAAACGATTTTTTACACACAAGGGTATGACTAACAGAATACCTTTATTAAGTTTAGTTCAAAGAAGGTGTTCCTATGTGCAGGAAAGAACAAGCATTATAAATAAGTATAAGCATTCAATTTGCAGATTATTAATTAATTATAGATTTTTAGACAGATGAAACTATTATCAATTAGTATATCAGTT
>DYOF01000059.1 GCA_020720665.1 Acetofilamentum sp.
GCAGCATATACAACACTTGCCGGAACGTTATTTTATTTGTTGTTTGTAATTTTTAATGTCAGAAAAAATTAACGATGAAAATTGACTTGGCTAAAATTTGGTTTCTTTTTTTACCACTTACAATAATATTTTTTTTCCCTTCTAAATCAATCTTTGGGGAAATTACAGTTCTTGATGTGTTTATAATCATATTTTTATTTTTATTTTTTTTTAAATTAAATAAAAAATTCGAATATAACAGTATTCATATTTTTATATTACTTATCATATTATTTTCTTTTATTTCTTTTCAGGTTAATTTTTCTCATTTTCAAAACATTAAGTATTGGTTAAGATTTCCGGAATATTTCTTAATCTTTTTTTTTACATTTCAATTCTATTCAAATAATGTTAACAAATATTTAATTAAAGGATTAATCTTTTCTTTTATATGTCTTTTTGTTTTTGGCATAGCTCAAATTGTTTTTCCCCAATTAATCAATTTGTTTAGTTGGGGTCCTGAGTGGAAAGAAATGTATGTTATTACCAAAAAAGTAAGAGTTTATTCATTTCTGGATAACCCTCTTAATTTAGTAGCATTTATTTCATTAATATTAGGATTTTTAATTGTTATTAAAATTAAGTATAAACTTTTTATTTTGTTTTTTGTATATGTGTTATTAATTCTGACAGGATCTAAAATCGGACTCGTTGTTATTCTATTAAGTTTAGGCTCTTTTTTGATAAAAATTATAAGGTCGTTAAAAATTAAAATTAAATATATTTTCTTTTTAAGCTTTTTTGTTGCGATTGCATTATTTTTAATTGGAACAAATAAATATCAAAAAGTTACAATTTTTAAACGATTAAACAATGTAGAAGAAACTGGAGGAAGTAAAAACCAAAGGATATTAATTTATAAATCTGCTTTTAAAATGATAAGTGATTATCCGGTTTTTGGTATTGGTGCAGGGAATTTTAAAAAAATATATAAAGATGGGTATCAATTACAGGGATCATCGGATTCAGAAAGTTCCTTTACATCAGAAAATTTATTTTTAGATTTTTATTTAGATAACGGATTGATTCCGACTGCTTTATTTGTGAATATTTTACTTATTATTTTCATTTCACCTAAGTTTAATGATCTATTTTTAAAAGGAATACATGTCGGGATATTTTTTTTAATAATTGTCGGTTTAGTAACAAATTTAAGATCTGCCCCGGTTTTTATGCTCTTATTTTTTATGATGGCAGTTTTTTTTAAAAGAAAAAGTAATTTGTATGAACAAATATGATTTAAGTGTAATAATAGTTAACTGGAACTCAGGAACATATCTAAAAAAGTGTCTCAAGTCAATACTTGATTCGGATTTTTGTAATTTTAGAATTGAAGTTATAGTAATTGATAATAATTCTTCGGATAATTCGTTAGATTTAATCGAAGATATTCATACAATTAATCTTATCAGGAATCCTAAAAATTTAGGATTCGGTGCTGCATGCAATCAAGGGGTAGAATCTTCAGAAGCTGAGTACATTTTGTTTTTAAATCCTGATGTTGTTATTTCAAAAGATGTTTTATGCCATAGTTTACAATTTATTAAGAACAATATATATACAGTAATCGGGATTAAACAAATTGATGATTTTGGGAAAACAACAAGAACATGCGCAAGAAAACCTCGTTTAGCCCATGCGATTAATCAATCTTTAGGCTTATCAAATTTATCTCCGTCGGTTTTTAAATCTTATAAAATGACTGATTGGAATCATGAAGAAAGTTCGGAAGTTGATCACGTTATCGGTTCGTTTTATTTAATATCACGAAAAGTTTTTAATGAAATTAAAGGATTTGACGAAAATTTTTTCTTATATTATGAAGACTATGATTTATCAACACGTTTACGTAACATTGGGAAAAAAATATTTTATTGGGCAGATGAATATATTTACCATAAAGGAGGAGGAAGTTCACAAAATATATTAGCTAAAAGATTATTTTTGTCACAAAAAAGTAAACTTCTGTTTTTTAAAAAGCATTTCTCGCTTTTTAAATTTTTTATATATTTCTTTTTTCTTTTTTTTATAGAATTTTTCATAAGAATTTTAGCTTCAATGTTTAAGTTAAAACTAAAAGAATTACCTGAAATAATAAAAGCTTATTCGATGTTAATAAAATCTTTTAAGAAGAAAAATACAAATGACAATTAATTTTTTCCCAAAATATGATGAGAGCGGTGCCAGTTCCAGATATCGAACCTACCAATATTTAAAATTTTTTAAAGAAAATCATATAGAAATTAAAGTAATTCCTTTTTTTGATGAATCTCACATTAAAAATATTAACCAAAAAAAACGCAAATCAATTTTTAAATATCTGAAATATGTCGTAAAACGAAAAGCAGCGGTTCTTTTTTTGAAACGAAATTCATTAATCGTTATCGAAAAAGAATTATTTCCGTATTTCCCGCCGTTTTTTGAACGATTTTTAAAATTTAAAAACATTAAATTTATCTTAGATTATGATGATGCCGTTATTCATAATTACGACGAATCAACAAACCCTATTATCAGAAAATTATTAAGCAATAAAATACCGATAATTCAAAAAAAAGCTGCTGCTGTTATCAACGGAAGTTATTATTTGCAAAATTTGTCCTTAAAAAATAACCCGAACTCATTTTATATTCCGACATCATTAGATATCGAAAAATATAAATTAAAGTCGTATCATTCGGATGAATTTATAATCGGTTGGATTGGTTCTGCTTCAACAAGTCAATTGATTCTTCCTTTTTTGAACGTAATAAAACAATTTTGTGAACATTATCACTGCAATTTGCATTTAATCGGTTTTGATAAAAGCTTAATTAATCTCAACGAATACAAGTTTATTAAACTGATTGAATGGCAGGCGGATACCGAGATTGAAGAAATTAATAAATTTTCTGTCGGAATTTCACCTTCAACAGATTCTCCTTTTATGAGAGGAAAATGCGCATTCAAATCCATTCAATATATGGCGTGTGCAAAACCGGTTGTAACAAGTCCCGTAGGTGCAAATGCCGATGTCGTAAATCACGGAATAACCGGGTTTCATGCAAACTCAGAGCAGGATTGGTATAATTATTTGGAAGAATTGTATAAAAATCCGGAATTAAGGCAAAACATGGGAAAAATAGGAAGAAAAAAAGTCGAAGAAGAGTTTTCAATACAAGTAAATTATAAAAAATATATTGATTTGTTTAATCGAATAAATAGTCAAAAGTGAAAAAACTTATTCGCATAACAACGGTTCCTATATCCTTAAAAGTATTGCTTAAAGGACAATTGAACTTTATGAATAATTATTTTGAAACAGTCGGTGTTTCAAGTCCGGGAAAATTATTGGATGAAGTTACGGAACAAGAAGGCATTCGGACAATTGCCGTAAAAATGACACGCAGCATTTCACCCGTAAGAGATTTGATTTCCTTGTTTCAATTAATACGAATACTTAAAAAAGAAAAACCCTATATTGTTCATACACATACGCCCAAAGCCGGTTTGTTGGGAATGCTTGCCGCCCGTTTTACGAAAGTTCCGGTGCGTTTGCATACGGTTGCCGGTTTGCCTCTTACCGTAGCCGGCGGATTTAAACGTAAATTACTCGTTTTCATTGAGAAATTAACATACAGATATGCCCATAAAGTTTATCCGAACTCTGTAAATTTGATGAATTTTATACTTGAAAACAACTTATGCAAGGCAAATAAATTAAAAGTTATAGCTAAGGGCAGCAGTAACGGAATTGATACAAACTATTTTCAAAATTCCGAAGAGATTAGTTATAAAACAGAATTATTAAAAGAGTTTTATAAAATTCCGAAGAATTATTTTATTTTTTTGTTTGTGGGGCGTATTGTTAAAGATAAGGGAATAAATGAACTGATTGAAGCTTTTTCTATGCTGAATGAAGAACATAAAGAAATTTGTTTGTTATTGGTCGGTGAATATGAACATGAATTAGACCCGATTGATGCTAAAAGCAAAAATATAATTGATTCAAATTCGAATATTGTATATTGCGGGTATCAATCAGATGTCAGACCGGTTTTTGCGGCATCGGATGTGTTTGTTTTTCCGAGCTATCGCGAAGGTTTTCCGAATGTTGTATTACAGGCAGGTGCAATGGAAGTTCCTTCAATTGTATCTGATATCAACGGCTGTAATGAAATTATTCAAAACCGAATTAACGGATTGATTGTTCCCGTCAAGTCGGTTGATGATTTGTATTATTCTATGAAGGATTTGTATTTAAACCGAAATAAACTTGTAGAAATGAAAAAAAATTGCCGAAGCATCATTGTTGAGAAATTCAACAATTCTTTTATATGGCTTGAGTTATTAAAAGAATATCAAATATTTGAAAATAAATATCTATAAATTTTATGTATCGTAATTTTTTTAAAAGGCTTTTTGACATAATTATTTCCCTAACGGGGTTTATTGTATTTATACCTTTTTTTATCATTATAACAGTTTTGTTAATTTTTCTGAATGACGGCAAACCCTTTTTTGTTCAAAACCGACCCGGAAAGAACGAAAAAATCTTTAAATTATTAAAATTTAAAACCATGACAGATAAAAAAGACAAAGACGGTCAATTATTGCCCGATGCCGAGCGATTGACTAAAATCGGAAAATTCATTCGGAAAACATCTTTAGATGAAATCCCTCAACTGCTGAATGTTATTAAAGGGGATATGTCATTAATCGGACCGCGACCCTTATTAACAGAATATTTATATCTTTATAATGATTTTCAGAAAAGAAGACATGATGTAAGACCCGGAATAACGGGTTGGGCACAAGTTAACGGTCGGAACGCTATCAGTTGGGAAGAGAAATTTGAATTTGATGTTTGGTATGTTGCCAATTTATCTTTTTTGCTTGATTTAAAAATTTTATCTTTAACGCTCAAAAAAGTTGTAAAATCGGAAGGCATCAATACTTCCGAAAATGTAAGCATGGAAAAATTTAAAGGAAGTTGATATGTTTTTATTTGGAGCATCGGGTCATGCAAAAGTAATTATTGATATTTTGGAAAAAAACAACATTCCGATTGACGGTTTGTTTGACGATAATCCAAACATTTTAAAATTACAACAATATTCCTGTTTTGGAAAATTTGATAATCAAATATTTCTTAACAAAGAGACAGAAATCATTATTTCAATTGGCGATAATCGGATAAGAAGGCTTGTTTCACAACGATTAGAAGAATATATTCCCGGAATTCGATTTGGCAAAGCAATTGACAAAACGGCTGTCATTTCAAATAATGTGAAAATAGAAGAAGGATCTGTTGTAATGCCGGGTTCGGTAATTAATACCGAAACAACAATCGGGAAACATGTAATTGTAAATACCTCCGCATCTATTGACCACGACTGTGTTATAGGCAATTTTGTACATATATCGCCTAATGCGACGCTTTGCGGCAATGTAATAATAGGTGAACTTACTCACATCGGAGCCGGTGCGATTGTTTTACCAAATCTATCTGTCGGGAAAAATACAATTGTAGGAGCCGGTGCTGTTGTTTCAAAATCCTTACCTGATAACTGCACGGCAGTCGGAATACCTGCAAAACCGATTAAGTTCCGTTAAGATGATCAAAAAATCAAACTATCAAACAGTCGTTTCAACAATTGGTTTGTTTTTTTCATTAATGCTGGTATTTTTCATACCGGCATATCGAACAGTGTTTTCCTATTTAATATCAGGGTGGTTGTTATTTTCAATTTTTGAGTTTAATTATAAGGTTCGATTTTTAAGTAATTTTACAACAGGCTTTAAAAAACAAATGTTTGTTTTGCAAATTGTTATTTTCTCAGCATATTTTCTCAGTATGTTAATTGATAACGATTCAAAAGAAGCATCGGATCAAGTTGTTAAAAAATTAAGTTTTTTAATTTTTCCCTTAATATTTGTATTTTCCGGTGAAACTTTAAAAATTAACAAACACCTTTATTTAAAACTTTTTGTTCTCTCAAATATAATTTTTTCAATAGTTTGTTTATTTACGGCTTTTTATCGTTCAATAGAAATTGAAAACGGCAATTTTCTGTTTAATTCTCATGATCAATACGGAAATAGTTATTTTTTCTCATCAAAATTGTCAGTGTTTCACCACCGCGGATATTTCAGCATGTTTATTGTTTTTTCAACTGCAATTTTATTTTATTTAAAAGACAGATTCATAGTATTAAAAAAGAAATCAGGAAAATTTTTATACTTCGCAATTCTCGCCTTATTTTCGGTGATGGTTTTTTTCATGTCTTCACGTGCAGGAATAGCTTCTCTGATTTTGTTACTAACCTACCGATTTTATATTTCGATAAAAAACAGAAGATTACGATTTTTGTCTATTATTGTTTTGTTAATTTTGATTATTCCGGCTATTAAAAACAAAAGGGTTCAACAGGGAATTACGGAATTAAAAAATTTTAAAGATGTCGAACATGTAACTCACGAAAAAACACCGGGACGAATTGTTTTATGGATTTCTGCCGTTGATTTAATTAAGGAAAATATTCTCTTCGGAACCGGTACTGATAATTTTCACGAAAAGTATTTTGAAATATATGATGCGTATAATAACAAAGGGCTTAAATTATTAAAAAACGAACGGTATAATGTTCATAATCAATATTTAGAATTTTTTGTATTATTCGGTATCGGCGGTTTTATTTTAATTATAACTTTATTTGTAATTCCTTTAATACATGCAATTAAAAGGAAAAATAGCTTAATGATACTTTTCCTTCTGATTACGATTTTTAATTTTTTGTTCGAATCAATGTTTGACACCGTTGCCGGAATTGTTTTTTTTCTATTCTTTTTGAATTTTTTCGTCTTTAGTTTTCCGGAAGAAAAAACGGATTAATTTTTCTGATATTCTTTTGCTTTTTTATTCAAAATTAAAAAGAACACTACAATAAAAGATAAAAACAGAAAAATAAATACATTTATTAAAATTGATTTTTTAGAAGCATTTGTTTTTTCAACCGGCAAAAAGAAGTCTTCAATTAATTCAGTTTGATTTAATTGCGATTGTTCGTAAATAAGTTTCTCTTTTAAAGAAGAAAGCATAATATTTTCTGTAAAAAATGAATTGTCTTTATACGTTTCAATATTATTAATACTGTTATTTTTGATGAAATTCTCTTGTAGTTTATCTAATTCGGCTATTTTTAAATTTAGTTTTTGAATAATATCAGCTAAAAAGAGTGAATCATTTTTGCGTTTTTCAAGAATGTAAGAATTTGTATTAATGTATTTAATTATGCCGCCGGATAAGCCGCTGAATGCATCTTTATTTCTGCCGGTTACTTTAACCGTAACAAAATTACTGACAGCTTCTCCTTTAATGTATTGATGAAAGGCTTCAATTGAAGTAATTTGTTTTAATTGTTTTTCGTTAAGTCCTGTTTTTTGTTCTAATAGTTCAATATTCTTGTTTTCAATATTTTTATTTAAGGATTCGATTATTTTTACAATCAGTTCACCCGGATTTTCTTCAATATTGGTATTTAATTCTCTTAATGTAACAGCATACATAAAATTATTCTCACTTCGGGTTTTAATAAGCATTTCTGATTCGTAAAATATCACAGATTTTGCCGTTATCATTGAATATGCAATTCCTAAAATAATTGCTAAAGCAAATATCCAAAAGTATTTTTTTAAATATATAAAAATTTTAATTGACAGCTCTATTAAGTCTATTTCGTTTTTTGAATGTGTCATTTTTAATTTATTATGATAAAATCAATTCAATTATTTTGTTTTGTTCTTCGGGGAGCAAATTGGAGCCGGAAGGTAAGCATAAGCCGGTATTAAAAAATGCTTCTGATGTTCCGTTTATATATTTCGGATAATCTTTAAAAACGGGTTGTAAATGCATAGGTTTCCACAAGGGTCTGGTTTCTATATTATGCTCAGCCAATGTACTTTGAATGTCAAGTAATGTTTTTCCGAATATTTTTTCATCAATTAAAATTGTTGTTAACCAATAGTTTGAAAAGAAATCGGAATCAGGCTCTTTTAAAAAAGTAATTCCGTTTTGGCTTCCTAATTTTTGCACATAAATTGAATTTATTTTTCTTCTTTGTTCAATTCTTTTGTTCAAAATTTTCATTTGACCTCTTCCGATTCCGGCAACGATATTGCTCATACGATAGTTGTAACCGATGTGCGAATGTTGGTAATGCGGGGCATTATCACGGGCTTGTGTGGCAAGGAACCGGGCTTTTTCTATCATTTCTTTATTTTTAGAAACTAAGGCTCCGCCTCCTGATGTAGTAATGATTTTATTTCCGTTGAATGAAAAAATTCCGAATGTACCGAAAGTCCCGGTTGCTTTTCCTTTATATCGACTGCCGAGGGATTCGGCAGCATCTTCAATAAGCGGAATGTCATATTTTTCTGCAATTTTATCAATTTCGTCCATTTTTGCAGGCATTCCGTACAGATGTACAACAATAATTGCTTTAGGTTTTTTCCCTTTTTTTAAACGGTCTTTTATAGCGTTTTCAAGCAATTCGGGATCCATGTTCCAACTGTCTTTCTCGCTGTCAATTAATACAGGAACTGCATATTGATAGACAATCGGATTAACGCTGGCTGAAAATGTAAAACTTGACACGAGAACTTCGTCGTCTTTTTTAATGTTAAGCAAAATTAAAGCTAAATGTAAGGCAGCTGTTCCTGAACTTAATGCAGCAGCGTTGTCGGTATTCAGAAAGTTTTGTAAATCTTCTTCAAATCCGTTAACGTTAGGACCGAGAGGGGCAATCCAGTTGGTTTCAAAGGCTTCGTCAATAAATTCTTTTTCAAAACCGCCCATATGTGGTGATGAAAGCCAAATTTTTTTATTCATTTCAGTTTTCACAAATTCTGTGCGTTTAAATTTTCTGCAAATAAAATTAAAAAAAACGAATTCAATTCGATTTACTCTTTACAATATTTAACTATGTAATCACTTGCTTTGTAAAACCCTAAATTAAATGCTGTTTTAAAGTCCTTACAAGCTGAATTCAAATCATGATTCAATGTTTCGGCAATTCCTCTTTTGTAGTACACCTCAGATAGTTTCGGATTCAAGTCCAATGACATTGAATAATCATTTATTGCTTCATTAAGCATATTTATTTTTACATAAGTGTCTGCACGCAAAATAAAATAATCTGAATTATTGCCGGTTTGTTTAAGTGCGGTATTAAAATATTCCAAAGCTTTTATAAAATTTGAATTTTCATATGCAATTTTTCCGGAAAGAATATTTGCTTCAACGTGGTCGGGGTAATAAGTTATCATACGATTTAAAGATTCTTCAGCTTTTGAGAAATTTTGCATGTTAAACAGAATTTCAGCTTGTAAAATAGGTAAATCGGTATTGTATGAATCTAAATTTACGGCTTCCTCACTTATTTTATAGGCTTTATTATATTTTTCGAGTTTAAAATATGCTTCCGAAGCTTTAATTTTGTAGCTGACCTGTTGTTTTTTTATTTCGGAAGCTTTCATGTAGGTTTTAGCTGCCTGACTGTATTCGTTTTTTAACATAAAAATATCGCCTCTTAATTCTAATGCTTTGTGTCGTTCCGGATTTTTGAAAAGCAGTTGGTCAAGTATTTCAAATGCTTGAGTATAATCTTGCTTGGATATTAAAAATTTTCCTTCGTCAAGTTTTAATTCATAGGCATTATAATGCTCTTGTTTCCATAAATTTATCCATTCTTTTGAATTTGAAATTGCCTGAAAATTAGGATTAAGTTTAATTTCAGATTGTAATAATTTATCTTTGGTTTTCAAATAGGCACTAAGGTATTCAACAGATTTAACGGTATTATTCATTATAGCATAGCATTCGGCAATTCGAAGTAATGCGTAATTATTATTTAGTTTAAAAGAATGTTTGTATTGTTCGGCAGCAATTTCATATTTCTTTTGATAAAAATAGACATCCCCGAGAGTCATAAAAACATCAACATTTGAATTTTCTTCAACAATAATGTGTTGCAATATGTTCTCGGCATTTGATAAATTATTATAATAAATTTCTGCCTTTGCTTTTCTGACTTGGTCATCAATATTCGTTTGTGACTTTAAGAAAAAAGCATAAGAAAAAAGTAATATTATTATGTATAATTTTTTTAGCATGAATTAAAAATTAATTTTGTCGTTTGTTTCCGCTATTTGCGAAAATTCTAATGGTTCCGGAAAGGTTTCTTACAACAATTCCGGACAATCGTTTTTCGTAAACATCGCATATATAATAATATACACCGTCAGAAACAGGTCTGTTTGTTTCAGAATCAATGCCGTTCCAATTAATGTCCGGATTATTTGTTGTGAACACCGGGCTTCCCCAACGATTATAAATTGTCATATCAATTTTTTCTACAAATTTATACGGGTAAGGGATAAATAAATCATTCAAGCCGTCAGCATTTGGTGTAAAAACGTTTGGTAATTCATAATATGAACAATCATCAATACAACTACGTATTAAATTTTCAGGTTTTATATAATTTCCTGCCGAATCTTGTGCCGAAACAACATAACAGGCTCCTAATGACACTTCCGGTGAATGAACATAGTTTCGTTGTGTGTTATCAAAAACGGTATCAATTAATTGAAAAGGACCTTCAAGTGAATTGGAATAAAAAATTAAGAAATTATCAATATCTTCTGCACAATTTTCATTTACTGACCATGTTAAGTAGTTTTTAAACAAATCACAATCCGATTCTAATGCTAAATTTACCGCGCACGGCGGTGTTATATCTTGTGGTGAAACGCAAATTTCTTGAGAATAGTTGATAATCGGTTTAGGAATATAGTTTAAATCGTATTCTCCGATTGTTTTAACAAGGTACCAATAATTGTTTCCGTTAATTAAGCCATAATCGGTGTAAAAATTGCTTGTTACTGTTGTTATCGAATCAAAAGAAGACGTGTTTGGCAAACAATCAGCATCGGAATTTTTTCTGTATATTACGTATTGTTTATTGTTCCAAGGAGTATTTTCTGACATTAAAATTGTCATTCTTCTATCGCCGGGTATTCCGGTAAGAAATACAGATGAGCTGTATGAAGGGACACCTACTTGTTCCCAATTTGCCCCGTTTTGACTGAAAAAATTAATTTTATATGATTTCCCGTTGTCTTTTGTATTAATTAGTGTATCTGTATATGTTGTATCGGTGATTCCGAAAATATCAACCGGGTTTGAAAAATTTTCCCATTGAGTTCCTGAAACGGACTCTATGGTATATTTATAAGGTCCCGGGTAATTAACGGCATCAAAATCTTGCACTTGCATCCACGTTAAGTGAATGCTTCCGTTTGTTTCATCGGTATGTTTTACGCTTGTTTCGGTCATAACAGGTGCCGAACGGGTTAATTCGCAGCAAGTTTCGGCGGATATGTAACTTTCGGCACCGTCTTCAAAAAATGCTGTTATACGATAGCAATATGAGAATCCTTGCGGCAATCCGATACCTCCGTCAGTATCTTCAAAACCGGTTAAATCAGCTCCTTCAATAACAGAAACCAGCCTGTATATACCGTTAGGAGCGCCGGTTTCGCAATTAGCCGGCGTATAAGGATATGAACCTTGTTTTCTATAAATTTTGAAACCGGAAGCATTAGAACAGGAATACAAATCCCATGATAAAAGTACAGAATATCCGGTGGGCGAAGATGTAAGATTTTCCGGTGCCGGTGCAATAACTTCAATATCTGCTGATTCATAGTCAGTTAAGCTAACTTCGGGATTTTGATCAACAGCTCTGAATAAAACGCTGTATGCTTGTTTTCGTATGTGTATGCATTCGGTATTCCAATTAAAGGTTTGAGAAATAGGGCTTGCACCCGTAGTGTCTCTGAAAACAGCCGGATTTACGGTAAATTCAAACGGACCGCCTGTGGCACTTAAAGAGATATTATCATTTTCACTGTCAGTTGCAGTAACCGTAAAATTAATCGTTGAACCGGCAGTAACGCAATAATTCTGAATAGCTTGAATATTCGGAGCTGTGTTATCTGTTTCTTCCACTTCTATTTGCATGTCTCTGATAATACTGCCTATTTTAATTCCGTTTCTCCATTCTTCAATTTCAATCGCAACATTATATTCGCCTAATGTAACGGGGCTGTTCCAAATAAAATCTCCGGAAATCGGGTCAACAGACAAACTGACAGATGCTGCGGGGTATGAATAATTGGGAATAGGAAGACCGTCGTTTCCCAAACAAATACTTAATTTATAAGACAGGCTGTCTCCGTCCGGGTCGTAGGCATTCGGATTGTGTATAAACGGTTGATTCAAAGCCGCTTTGTCAACAGGGGGATTAAGCATAATCGGAGTATTATTTGAACCGATAAGAGGGTCAATTTTTAGAATGGTTTTGATTGAAAAAACTACGGTAACAGATTCCGGAATGTTAACAATATTTGCGTTTCTGTTTGGGTCAGACATTATAATTACATAAACCCCGGCACCCGGAAAGGTGTGATTTCCTACGTATGTGTTTTTTTGAATATCATCCGGCAAGTAAACTATGCTTGTTCTCGGAATATCCGATTGGGTATCATCGCCCCATTGAATTGTCAGTTGATTTCTGGATTCGTTTGCTGCACTCGGTGTATAAGTATAAGTAATAAGAGTAATTTTATATGTGTTTCCGGAAATGTGTTCATAGGTTATTTCGCCGGCTCTGTTATGGGTAGCAAATCCGGAAAATGAAAATACCGATACTAATGTCAGTGATACAAAATATTTAAAGAAAGCAAACATAATCGTTACTTAATTACAAACTCAAAGGTAGTGTTATTTTTATCAAATTTAAAGGCTTCTTGAGTATTTTTATAAGTAAAGAGGAATAAATTATTTTGGTCATTGTATAAATCATTTAATAATGTATTTTTTATTGATATTTTTTTTCCTTCGGTTGCTTTTACTTCGTAGTATAACCAAACGGTGTTTTCATCAAGTTTTGTTTCAATTTTATTTAAATCGGATGTTTTGAATATATTTTTTTCGTTTACCGCAAATATAAAATGATTGTTTATATATTTTTCAATTATTTTTCCGTAATTTTTGAAATCATCCTTTCCCGTAAATTTTATATTGGTTTGATTTTGTCGGTTTAAAATATTTTCAAAATCATCTGTAAATAATCTGATTGATATATTATAAACATTTTTTTCCTGCATATATTCTATATTGCAAATTGAAATATGAACGGGATGATTAATATTTAATATAACAAATTGAAGCAGAACAAACAAAATATGCATTATAAAATTTTTTCAGTTTAAATCATTTAATTTTCAAAAATAAACATTAAAATTAATTTATTTATTTCTGTTATGCATTCATTTTTTTTAAAAAGTTATATTT
>DYOF01000191.1 GCA_020720665.1 Acetofilamentum sp.
TTTAGACAGATGAAAATTACTGTTGCAACAGACAAACCTTTTGCTGCCGAAGCCGTAGAGCTAATTAAAGACAGAACAATTGATGCCGGATTTGAGTTCGGTTTATTAGAAAATTACAAAACAAAACAAGAATTAATTGATGCAGCATGTCATACCGATGCACTGATTATCAGAAGCGATATTGTTGACAAAGATGTCATTAATGCTTCTGACCGATTAAAAATAGTTGTTCGTGCAGGAGCAGGTTATGATAACATTGATGTTGCTGCTGCTGATGAAAAAGGTGTAGTTGTAATGAATACACCCGGTCAAAATTCAAATGCGGTTGCTGAACTGGCCATAGGAATGATGGTTTATACGGCAAGAGAAAAATTTGACGGTAGTTCGGGAACCGAATTAATCGGAAAGAAATTAGGAATTCATGCATACGGCAATGTAGGAAAAAGAGTTGCTGCTATTGCAAAGGGATTCGGTATGGAGGTCTTTGCTTTTGATGCATTTGTTCAAAAATCAGAAATTGAAAAGGACGGTATTAAAGCACTTGATTCAGTTAATGATTTATACTCAATTTGTCAATACATTTCATTGCATATACCTGCTAATGATGATACTAAAAATTCAATTGATTATGAATTACTTTCGAAAATGCCCAAAAACGCAACATTAGTAAATACAGCAAGAAAGGAAGTTATTCATGAAACTGATATGCTTAAAGTTATGGCAGAACGACCTGATTTTAAGTACTTATCAGATATTGCACCCGATAATAAAAATGAATTTGAAAGTAAATTCGGTAAGCGTGTTTTTTTCACTCCCAAAAAAATGGGGGCACAAACCGTTGAAGCAAATTTAAATGCAGCCGTAGCATCTGCCGTACAAATTATTAATTTTTTTACTAACGGCGACACAACTTTTCAGGTTAATAAATAACAATTAAAAATATAAAAATGTCAATATTAAAACCTTTTAAGGGTATAAGACCAAAAGTAGAATTTGCCGATAAAGTAGCATCAAAGCCTTATGATGTTTTAAATTCAGAAGAAGCAAAAAAAGAAGCGGAAGGAAATCAATATTCTTTTTACCATGTTAATAAACCTGAAATTGATTTACCGGATCACATTGATATCCATTCAGTTGAAGTTTATGAGAAAGCTAAGGAAAATTATGAAAAATTATTCAATGAAGTTTTAATTCAAGAAGCAAAAGCATGTTATTATATTTATGCTCAAACAATGTTCGGAAAAACACAATACGGACTCGTAGGAGGTGCATCGGTTGAAGATTACGAAAACGGAATAATAAAAAAACATGAATTAACCAGACCGGACAAAGAAGAAGATAGAATGAATCATGTAAGAGTTTCAAATATAAATGCCGGACCCGTATTTTTTGCATATAAAGACAATGCTGTTATTGATGCAATTGTAACAACAAAAATAGCTGAAAAACCGGTATATGATTTTACAACCGATGATAAAGTCAAACATCAAATGTGGATAATTGATAATGAAGAAACGATTATTACAATTGAAGAAATATTTAAAACCGAAATTCAATATATTTATGTTGCTGACGGGCACCACAGAACAGCTGCCGCTGCATTAGTCGGAAAAGAAAGAAGAGAAAAAAATCCGAATCATAAAGGAAATGAAGAATATAATTTTTTCCTTTCTGTAAATTTTCCGGCAAGCCAATTAACAATTATTGATTACAATCGTGTTGTGAAAGATTTAAACGGTTTATCGGAAACAGAATTTATCGAACAATTAAAAAACGCTTTTGTGCTTGAAAATTTTGGAGATACTGAATATAAACCCCAAAAATTGCACGAATTTTCTATGTACATAAATAAAAACTGGTACAAATTAACTGCAAAAGAAGCTTCTTATAATGAAAACGACCCTGTCGGAGTACTTGATGTAACAATACTTACGGAAAAAGTGCTTGCTCCCTTATTAAATATTAAGGACTTAAGACGTTCAGACAGAATTGAATTTGTAGGAGGTATAAGAGGTTTAGGAGAATTGAAAAAACGCGTAGATTCCGATGAAATGAAAGTTGCTTTTGTATTGTTTCCGGTGAGCATGAAGCAATTAATGGATATTGCAGATAATGATATGATTATGCCGCCAAAAGTAACTTGGTTTGAGCCAAAGCTCAGAAGCGGTTTAATTATTCATAGCCTTATAGATTAAAAAGTTGTCGGATAACAAACAGGTGATACATTTTTAGACAGATGAAACACCCGGGTAAAACGATTTTTTACACACAAGAGCATG
>DYOF01000192.1 GCA_020720665.1 Acetofilamentum sp.
TAATTAATTAATAATCTGCAAATTGAATGCATATACTTATTTATAAAACTTGTTTCTCTCTGCACATAAACATCCTCTTTGAACTAAAATTAATAAAGGTATTTTGTTCGTTATGCTCCTTTGTGAGAAAAATATTTTTTCATTGGTGTTTCTGAGTTAATTTTATTTCAAAAGTAGTAAAATTATTTATTCGTCAAAGTATCGCAATCAAAAGCTTCATCACTTACCGGATATTTTGTACCGCAATTGTGTGAAAAATGCCACCATTCTGAATTTATTCCGATAAAATGATGTTTTTCTAATATTTTTCTCAGCAACATTCGGTTATTAATTATTGCTTCATCAAAACCGGTGTAAAAGCTTCTGCTTGGTTTACTTAAATCATCATATTTCGT
Source organism: Acetofilamentum sp. (assembly GCA_020720665.1). GTDB lineage: Bacteria > Bacteroidota > Bacteroidia > Bacteroidales > JAADGE01 > JAADGE01. The sequence continues at coordinate 396 of DYOF01000192.1, forward strand.
GCCCATATCTATGTCTTTTCCCAGAGAATCGGTTAAACTGATGTCTATTGCACTGCCTCTGTTGTGTCGTGAGCCGGTTGCAGGGTCGGCAACCAAACCTACAACCGGATATTTTTTCCACATAATTTTTTGAACAGATAACGGGCGGTAGCAATCGTATAACTTTACTTTAAAACCAAGTGATTTGAATTCACTTTGTGCTTTCAATAAATCTTTTAAAATCTCATATCTCAACAAACATTTAGCACAAGGGTATAAAATGCTGTCCAAAAAATTATTCGGTGTGGCATAACGAATATCTAAAATAAATTCGTCTGAAAATAGTGTTACATCAACTAAATCTTTATTTTTAAACAGAGCCGTAAGGGTATCGAGCAATTTAATTTCGGGTTTGCTGACTTTTATTATGGTGTCAGGCAATTCTTTTTTTAAAATTGTATCACCGTAATTTATTTTTTTCTCTTTGCTTTTATTATCATTGCAAGCTGAAAAAATAAGAATCACTATAAAAAAAATACATCTTATTGTGGGTTTTAAATCCATTAAATTGAATTTTTCCGTTAAAATTAATAAAATTTACATTATGATAAAACCATATTTCATTATATATTTTATAGGGGCTGTACTTTTCTCATGTACACATTCGGATAGGAAAAATATAGCCGAAAATGAATCAAAGTATAAAGTTAAAAATAAATATGCAGATTTATTTATGATTGAAAAATATGGTTCAATCAGTAAATTGTCGGTATTTAAAAAATCCGGCTTATTATATGAAGACTATGTTTTAGTGCCGAAAAATGAGACCGTGCCTGATTCTTTGAAAAATAAAACCATTATCAGAACTCCGGCTGAGCGTGTAGTTTGTTTATCAACAACTCATGTAGCTTTTATTGAAATTATTGACGAAACAGACAAAATAAAGGGAGTTTCGGAAAGTGCCTTTATATATTCTCCGCAAGTCAGAACTTATATTGAAAAAAATAAAATTTCAGATGTGGGTCATGAAAATTCATTAGATTTTGAATTGCTTTTAAGTTTAAACCCCGATTTAATTACCGTTTACGATATTAACGGAACGCTTTCTTCGACTATTAACAAAATCAAAACACTCAATTTACCCGTAGTGTTGATAAACGAATATTTAGAAACATCTGTTTTAGGACAAGCGGAATGGATGAAATTTTTTGCCGAATTTTTTGGAAAAGCCGAATGGTCTGAAAAAAAATTCAACGAAATATCCGATTCGTACATTCAGTTAAAACAAATACTTGATACGGTTTCCGAAAAACCTGCGGTTCTTTTAAATATGCCGTGGAAAGGAATTTGGTATATTCCCGGCGGGAAATCAAACATTGCCCGATTAATCAACGATGCCGGCGGAAATTATTTATGGAAAAATTCAGAAGAACGACACAATACCCCTTTAACTATCGAAGAAGTTTATTTGAAAGCAAGCATTGCCGATTTTTGGCTAAATACAGGACAAGCTACCGATATAAACGATATTTTAAATACGGATATACGTTTGAGTGATTTACCGCCTATAAAAAACCGACAAATTTTTAACAGAACTAAACGCATAAGTATCGGCGGAGGAAATGATTATATGGAGTCGGGTACCGTACGACCCGATTTAATCTTAAAAGATTTAATTTTTATTTTTCATCCTGAAATTATACCTAAGCACACCTTATATTATTATCAAAAATTAGATTGACGGCAAGACGCACTGTTATTAAGCTGATTTACAACGCTATAATTTTTTTATCTGAAATTTCAGCTTAAAATTACTGCAATTGCAGCCCTGCTGACAACATTATTATT
>DYOF01000193.1 GCA_020720665.1 Acetofilamentum sp.
ATATTTCCGTTTTATATTCCGGACTGATTGTGTCTGTAAAGATTTTGTTTTCTATTATTATGCTTAATGAATTTATAAATTTCGAGATTTGCCCTGCGAGTTTTTTGCAAAAGTTCGGGAATTTTCAATCCTTATTTTCATCAAATTACAATACTCGCAGGGCAACAGGCAGCCCTTTTTGTGCTTTTAAGTCAGGCTCAAAATTATTTTTTCCCGGGACTAAAAGAAGTAACCGGTGCAGTTCCTTCATCATATAAGGGCAAAACAAAATCAACCGCTCCTCCGTCAACCTGAACGGCATGGAATGTTCCTTCTACAATATAATCTGCATATCCGTCTGATAAAGCAGAAATCAAAGAACTGCTTTGTGCAATCGGAACAGTAAGCGTAACCGGTAAGTTTAAATTAATTGACCCGTTTCCTGCTATAAAAATAGGTGTATTATAAAAATGTGTATTTGATACCACGCCTTCAACGGTTACAATGTATTCAACTTGGTCAATATCTACCGCTCTGGAATCCATGTTTTGAACGGTGCAGTCAACCATTAAATTAAATGTTACAGTGGTATAAGTTGATGTATAAGTGCCTGAAAAGCTGTTAACTGTGGTTTCGGGTTGCTGATAAAAATCGTCAAACCCGACATCAATAATTGCATTTCCTGTTATATCTATCGGGAAATCAAACAATTCTAATATGGGGTCGTTAATATGAAAAATTCCTGTTGCATGATACGGCAGTGTTTCTCCGGCATCCAATCGGGTTAATAGTTCAACGGCATCATCGGTTAACAGGGTTAAAGGCAAAGTCAAATCAAGCGTTCCGCTTCCTGTAAGGGTTTGATTTATAAGTTCATTTTCGGTTTGCGACATAACTCCGTCAATATCAACCTGATAATTAACATCTGTTATATATGCACTTCGTGTGTCATTATTAGTGAGTGTCATGTCAATTGTGAGATTGGTATAGTCACCGGGGAGTTCTAAAAGTGTATATCCTGTTATTTCTATGGTCGGTTGTGTAAAAAAGTTCCTTAAATCTATTTCGGTTGTGCCGGTTATATAAAGCGGCAAAATAAAATCGCTTGTTGTTTCATCAATTTTTATCACGTGTATTTTACCCTCTACTGAATACTGCACCGAACCGCTGTTGACAGCATTTGCTAATGTTTCGCCGTCAGCAGAATTAAGTATCATTGACATCGGTAATGTTAAAGAAATTGAGCCGTTTCCGCTGATAATAATTTCAGAAGTATAGGTTTGCGGTTCAGATTCTTTTCCGGCAACAGTAACCGTATATTCAACTTTATCTGCGGTAATACCGCGAGTATCCGTATTTTGTATGCCGGTTGTAATATCAAAATCAAAAGTATATGTATTACCGTTATCTTTGTATGTTCCGTTTATATTTTCAAGCGTTATTTCGGGTTTTTCATAAAAATCTTCAAAGCCGGCTTCAACATCAGCCGTCCCGCTAACGTCAATCGCTAAATCAAATAATTTTATTATGGGGTCATCCACATGAAACGTTCCGGTTGCATGATAATTAAGCAATTCTCCTGCATCTAATTTTGCTAACAATTTTATTGCATCGTTTGTTAGCAGGGTTAAGGGGAGTGTCAGTTCAAGAGGGGTATCGGTTAAAATATCTTTATCAATAGTCTCTGTTTCTGTTTCTGATGTAATTCCTTCAATTTCAACTTGATACTCAACATTTTTTATGTGAGCTTCACGGTCATCATTGTTATGAACCAGCATATCAATTTCTAAATATGTATATTCACCCGGAAGTTCTTTCAAAGAATAGCCGGTAACTTCAATAGTGGGTTGTTCAAATGCTTTCTCTTTACATGATTTACATGAAGTAGTAAGGATACTAAAAATAATTAAGGAAAATACTATCGATTTAGTTTTCATCTGTCTAAAAATTTATAATTAATTAATATTCTGCAAATTGAATGTTTAATATTATTTATTATACTTGTTTTTTCCCGCAGATAGGAACACCTTTTTGAATCTGCATGTAATTAATATCTTCTGTTAGTCATACCCTTGTGTGTAAAAAATCGTTTTACCCGGGTGTTTCATATTAAGTATTTTATGTAAAAAAATTTGTTTACAACAAATTTATGAAAAAAAATTAACAGTTGTTTATAGTTTTTATTCTTTTATTATTTTAGATGTAAATATTTCAGTATCAGTTAAAATTATT
>DYOF01000194.1 GCA_020720665.1 Acetofilamentum sp.
AAAATTAATTTATTTATTTCTGTTATGCATTCATTTTTTTTAAAAAGTTATATTTGTCGATTATTATGAAAAATAAACAATGGCTTCATTTAAGAAATTTATAGGTAAAACGTTCTTTAAACTTATCGGATGGAAATTTGAAGGAGAATTACCGAAAAATCCGAAATATGTATGTGTGTTAGCTCCTCATACAAGTATTTGGGATATGATTTTAGGCAAAATGTATAATTGGGGAACCGGAATGCAAACTAAAATAATGGTTAAAAAAGAATTCTTTTTTTTCCCGATGGGTTCATTATTAAGACTTTGGGGTGCGATACCTATTAACAGGCAATATCCCGGAGGAATTGTTAAACAAATGACAGATACATTTAATGAAAAAAGTGAATTTATTCTTACAATTACTCCCGAAGGAACCAGAGCCCCGAATCCCGATTGGAAAAGCGGATTTTACAGAATAGCCGTTGAAGCTGATGTCCCTATTTTTATTGCTATTGCAGATTTTAAATCAAAACGTGCCGGTTTTTTAGGACAATTTATACCTACCGGAAATCAAGAAAAAGATATTCAAGCCATAAAAGAATATTACAGAGGAATGGAAGGATTACGAAAAGGAAAATTTGTTATTGATTAAAAACGAATGAAGGTAACACTTATTCAGTCAGATATAATTTGGGAAAATATAGAGGCTAATTTAAGTCGATATTCCGAAAAAATTAATTCAATAGAGAAGCAAACGGATTTGATTGTTTTACCCGAAATGTTTGCAAGCGGTTTTTCAATGAAACCTGAAAAATTTTCAAAATTTGAAACAATTCAGATAAAGTGGTTGGCAGAACATGCTTCGAAAAAAAAAGCCCACATCACAGGCAGTATTATTGCAGAAGAAAACGGCAATTATTTTAACCGTTTAATTTGGATGAATCCGAACGGAAAATTCAAATTTTATGACAAACGCCACTTATTCTCATTTGCCGGAGAAAACATGCATTATTGTTCAGGGAAACAAATTTTGACGGTTCAAATTAATAATTTCAGAATAAGACCCTTAATTTGTTATGATTTAAGATTCCCCGTTTGGAGCAGGAATCAAAATGATTACGATGTTTTAATTTATATTGCAAATTGGCCCGAACGCAGACGAGATGCTTGGAAAACTTTATTGAAAGCCAGAGCAATTGAAAACCAGTGTTATGTAATAGGCGTAAACAGGGTAGGAGAGGACGGCAACGCAATAAATCATACCGGCGATTCGGAATTATATGACCCGAAAGGAAAGATCCTCAGTACTTTTATTCCCGGAAAAGAAATGATTGAAACCTTTAATTTAGATTTGAATGAATTGATTGATTTCAGAGAAAAATTTCCGGTTGGAAAAGATGCTGACAGGTTTTCAATTCATTTGTAGGTTAAACCTAAGGATTTGTTACGAAATATGATGTTTAGAATTGACGCAGTTATTTTGTTTTTTTCAAGGCTCAAATTGCAACTGATAGCTTGCGTCTCTCTGCCAAATTTGTGTTACTATTCATAAAAGTATTGTATAAAATTATAACACAATAGGGTAAAAGCAGTATTAAAATATGAATAAAATCTTCGAAACCTATATTTTACCGGGTTTTATCAACATATTGCTAAAAATCGAATTTTATTAAAAAATAAAGTATATGGTTTGAATTTTTAAAACTATGGTTTATTTTGTGAAAGTGAAAAAATGTATTATCCTATTAGGACAATACAACTTAAATTAATTTATATATTTGCAATATCGATTGTAAATCAACAACTTAATTCATATTATTCATAAACGCATTTTTTTTTATCAATAATGAAATGGATGAAAAAAAAAGAAATATTTTTTGTGCGGTCAATTTTTTTAAAAAATTACAGCTATTTGTAAAATTTTCAGCTTGACATAAAGTAAGGACTTCTTTACTTTATGGTATTAATGCCTATCACTCCTTTATTTTTGCGTTATATTCGTATTATTCTGTTTTATATCCTTATTACGGCTAAAAATAAATCTTTGTAAATTGCTGTTGATGAAATACTTATTGTTATTCTGCGTTTTGTTATTTTTACTATTGTAGCTATGTTTAACAAAAATAATCTTATATTATCCACCAAACATTTCTTTGATTGCTCATCTTTTGCTACTTTTTTATCTTTTCTTTTATCAACAACATCATTTCGTAAGCTAATGA
>DYOF01000060.1 GCA_020720665.1 Acetofilamentum sp.
AATATTTGTGAAATGAATATATATTAATATCTTTATAGATGCAAAAAATTAATCATAAAATACATTAAAATGGTAAAACCTGATTATTTTAAATTTTATCCGGAAGGTATCAAACATGATATAAACCCGGATGATTACAAATCCTTAGTTCACTTTATGAACAATAAGTTGAGCGAATTTTCTGAAAATATCGCTTATATTAACATGGGAAAATCATTAACGTATAAAGAAACGGATGATTTATCTACAAATTTTGCTGCGTATCTGCAAAGTTTAGGATTACAAAAAGGAGACCGAATAGCCATTCAAATGCCTAATTTATTACAATACCCTATTGCATTGTTCGGAGCATTAAAAGCCGGTTTAATCGTTGTAAACACCAATCCGTTATACACTCCGGACGAGATGAAACATCAATTTAAAGACTCCGGAGCGAAAGCTATTGTTATTCTGTCAAATTTTGCATATCATTTAGAAAAAATTATTTCTGAAACTGAAATCAAACACGTAATAATTACCGGAATCGGTGATATGTTAGGCGGGCTGAAAGGTAGTATTGTAAATTTTGTTGTAAAAAAAATAAAAAAAATGGTTCCGAAATATAATTTACCGGGAGCCCTTACTTTTAATTCAGTACTACAACAAGGGAAAAGTTTAACATTTAAACCTGTTGAAATTCAAACAGATGATGTTGCTTTTTTACAATATACAGGAGGAACAACCGGTGTATCCAAAGGTGCGATGTTAACCAATCGGAATATGGTTGCAAACATGCTGCAAATTGCCGAATGGAAAAGCCCTATCCTCAAAAAAAACGAAGAAACAATTATTACTGCTTTACCGCTCTACCATATTTTTGCATTAACCGTAAATTGCTTCGCAATGATGAACGTAGGAGCAAAAAATATACTTATTACAAACCCCAGAGACTTAAAAGCTCTGATTAAAGATTTCAAAAGCTATCCGTTTACCGTTTTTACCGGTGTTAACACTTTATTTAACAGCCTTTTGAATCATCAAGATTTTAATACTGTCGATTTCAGCAAACTAAAAGTAACTGTTGCCGGCGGAATGGCTCTTAAAATTGCAGTGGCAGAAAAATGGAAACTCGAAACCGCTTGCAATATCATTGAAGGATACGGACTGACTGAATCCAGCCCCGTTTTAAATTGTAATCCCGTAGTCGGGGATATTCAATTAGGAACAATCGGACCACCGCTTCCGAGCACTGAAATAAGCATCAGAGACGAACAGGGAAAAGAAGTTCCGCTTGGCGAACCCGGAGAAATTTGGGCAAAAGGACCTCAAATTATGAAAGGATATTGGAACAGACCCGAAGAAACATCAGATGTTTTAGAAGACGGATGGTTGAAAACAGGTGATATCGGGTTAATTAAAGAAGACGGTTTTTGTAAAATTGTTGACCGAAAAAAAGAAATGGTTTTAGTATCCGGATTTAATGTTTTTCCTAACGAAGTGGAAGATGCCTTGTCATTTCATCCTAAAATAGCTGAAGTCGGTGTTATCGGTGTTCCGGATGAAAAATCAGGAGAAGCCGTTAAAGCTTTTATTGTAAAAAAAGACGACTCACTTACCGAAAATGAAGTTATTGCTTTTGCAAAAGAACACTTAACCGGCTACAAACGACCCAAATACATCGAATTTAAAACGGAGCTGCCGAAATCAAATGTAGGTAAAATTTTGAGGCGAATACTTAAAGAAAACGATCTAAAAGTAAATAAATACAACGAATAATAATTTAATAATATCTAAAAAAGAAGTTTTCTATCCGAAAAAGATACAAAACTTCTTTTTATTTGAAATTTCAATACTACAAAATCATGGACTATTCTATTCTGAAAACAATTTGGTTAAATAACTATAAATCAGTTCCGAAACAATTAACCGAAATCTCAAAAGTAAACGGATTAATCAGTGCATTTAATGCAAATATTGATGCCGTAAAAAAAATTTCAGGACATACAATTGAAAAGCTGATTGGCGAGCATGTTAAAAACCCTTCGTCTTTATTTGAAGGAAAAAATTTTATTGAAAAAAAAGAAGATGTTTTCAGAGGCTTAATTAATTGTTTTAAAAACGGAATTGCAGAAGAATGGATTATTTCTGACATTAATGTCTATCATTGGCTTGAAAAAACTTTCGGCTACGACCACCTTCAACAAGGCGGACAAGGAGGCATAGTTGCTAACATTATGGCTGTTTGCGGCGTAAACCCCGTATTTGTTCACAGTGCCTCAATTTCAAAAAAACAATCGGAGTTATTTTTAGATTTACCGAATTTAAAAAGTGTTAACGAGCACCAAGAAATCAAAAAAGCAAAAGACATTATCAGAACCGATGACATACCCTTAATTCATTATATTATTGAGTTTGATAAAAATGATTATTTCAGATTTAACGGAGAACGAATAACATGTCCTAAATCAAACCGATTTATTGCTACCTATGACCCTTTAAATTTTAAATTACATATTGATAAAAATTTTGCAGAACGCATAACAAAACCTGATGTAAACTACGAATTTATAATTCTGTCGGGCTACCAGATGTTACAAGAAACTATTGATAAAACCCTAAAAGGAACTGACCGAATTGACGAATCATTAAAATTAGTCAATGCATTTAAAGAAAGCTCAAATAATCCGATTATTCATTTTGAAATTGCATCAACACAAGATAAAGTTATCAGAAAATATTTAATCGACCATATTGCAACACAAGTAGAAAGTATCGGTTATAACGAAAGAGAATTAATTGATATTTTAGAAGTTATAGGAGAACCGGAATTAGCAAAAGAATGTAATACCGATACCGGCTCCGTAAATTTATTTCGCGGAATGCTTAAAATTTTTGAATACACACAAACACCAAGAGCTCAATTACATATGTTTGGTTTATACATCACATTACTAAAAAAAGGATTTAAAATTACACCCCTGCAAAACCGAAACGGTATGCAAACTGCAGCAACCCTTGCCGCAGCAAAAGCCGGAACCGGAACGCTCGACATTAAAGAAAATTTATTGTGGGCACACGAAAAAACGGTTTCCGAAACCGGATTAAATGAATTGGCGGCTTTATCCGAATTTATAAGCTCTCATTTCGGAACAAATACTATCTTAGAAACCGGTATTTTTTCAACCGATAAGTTTGATATTATTGCAGTTCCTACAATTTTAATTGACCAACCGATTACTTTAGTAGGTATGGGTGATACAATTTCTTCGGTATCATTAGTTGCGGCAAGATAGCGATATAAAATTTATACATAAAGATGACCTAAATAAACAACATGGCGATTGAATAAAAAAAAGCACCATTGCACCTGCCGAGTGTATTCACCATAGCCATCAGGTAAATTTTTAGTATGCTTATTTATAGTATTTTAGCAAAAATAATTACATACCAAAAAAACGCTAAATAGAATGGGGTGTTTGCATCGCTGAAAAATTTTCGGCTTGTAAAAATAAAAAGTCAAATTATTTTTCAAATTTTGAATTTGTAGGAGCTTGATAAATAGGGGTTTTTATACCGGACTCAATTTTAGTTTGCATTTCGTAATATCTGCAAAAACTCTTCAAACCGCATTCTTTGCATTTCGGTTTCCCGATTGCTTTACAAACGTATCTGCCGTGTAAAATTAACCAATGATGAGCTGTTGAAATTAAGTATTCGGGAATATTTTTCACTAATTCTTTTTCGGTAGAAAGCGGTGATTTTGAATTCGTTGTTAAACCGATACGTTCAGAGACTCTAAAAACGTGTGTATCAACTGCCATTGTAGGCTTATTATAAATTACCGATGCAATTACATTTGCTGTTTTTCGCCCTACTCCGGGTAATTTTTGTAATTCATTAATATCAGACGGTACTATGTTTTTAAATTCAGAAACTAACATTTTAGCCATTCCTACAAGATGTTTTGCTTTGTTATTCGGGTAAGAACATGATTTTATATATTCAAAAACTTCTGCCTGATCAGCTTGCGCAAGTTCTTCGGCATTTCTAAAACGCTTAAAAAAATCAAGCGTAATAATATTTACACGTTTATCCGTGCATTGAGCCGATAAAATTACCGCTGTCAATAATTCGTATGGTGAATTGTAATGCAGCTCTGTTTCAGCAACCGGCATATTTTCTTTAAAATATTCAATAACTTTTTTATATCGTTCTTTCTTAGTCATCTGAAAAAAGTTGTTTGATAATAAAATTGAAACAGAAATTTAATTTTTAACAAGAAACCAGCTTATTTATTAGAAAAGAAAAAGCCGAGAGTTACAGAATGAAAACTATTTTTTAATTTCAAAGTAAACGGTTCTTCACCTTCAAGCGGCTCTAATTGTTCAGTCGGAATCATGTTGGCTAATCCCAATCCGAAATTATAAGCGATTTGAAAATTTGCGTATCCGAATCCGGCTCCGATATTGATGCCGTAATCAAATGCCATAATATCGTCTGTTTCAGATTTCCCTAATTTAATTTTCGGATTATACATGTCAAATGTAGCGTCTGTATCTTCAATAAAATTGTCAATTTCTTCAAAATCATATTGAATACCCTTATAAGAAATTGCCACATACGGTCCGGCAGAACCGAATACATACCCCTCGCCTCTTTTATTAAAAAAATGTTTATATTTCATTTCTAAAGGAATGTGTATGGTATGAAAATACATGCCCAGACTGTCATTATGTGAAGAAAAACCGCTGCTTCCGGCATGAAAACTAAATTGCAGATATAATTGTCTTTCAATTAAAACATTTTCAAAATTAAAGCCGGCTTGATACATCAATCTAAAATTCAAATCTTCGGTATTCATTATTTTATCAATTTCGGTACTGTCGGTTTTAATTCTGAAATCAGAAACACCTCCGCCTAATACAATACCTATATTGCTCTGTGAAAACAAGATAGAAGAACCGGCATATAATAAAGAAATGATTAAAAATAATTTTTTCATAGTAAAAAATGTTAAAATAATATTATAGGTAAAATTAATAACAATTAAGTTATTCAAAAATTTAAAATCCTAATTTTTTGGTAAAAGATTTAACTCTAAAGCCAAATCGAATATTTTTTGTGCCCTTTTTACAACCGGAAGATCAATCATTTTTGAACCTATAGCAATAACTCCCAATCCTTTTTCAGCAGCTTCGTTAAATGCTTTAATAATTTGAACAGATTTTTCAATTTCGGCTTTAACCGGTGCAAAACTTTCATGAATGGGTGTAATTTGACGCGGATGAATACAACCGATACCTTCAAAACCGAGTGCTTTTGATTTCAGAACCGTATTTCGAAGTCCTTCTTCGTCGGCAACATCAGAAAAAACTGAATCAATCGGTTGAATTCCGGCTGCTTTACATGCATTTACAATTCGAGTTCCGGCATAAAAAGATTCCTTAGCTTCCTTGGTTCTTTGAACACCAATATCGGCAGTATAATCTTCCAAGCCAATTGCCATTGCAACAACATTTTCAGAGGCACATGCAATTTCATACGATTTTTCGACACCCAAAGCACTTTCAATTATCGGCATTAAATGAATCGGATAATTAAACCCGTGTTTTTCTCTTTCTTTCTGAATTTCAGCCTCAACACTGTGAATTTGTTCGGCACTTTCGCATTTAGGAATCAAAATCAAATTTACGTAATGGGACGCAATATATTTAATATCTTCTAATCCTCCGGGTAATTGGTTAATTCTGACCATACGCTCGGCTCCGTAAAAATTTAAACTTCTTAAAGCATTTCGAACAATTAAACGTGCTTCATGCTTTTTAGAAGGTGCAACTGAATCTTCTAAATCTAAAATAATACCGTAAGCTTTATGAAGACCTGCATTCAGCATCATTTTGGGTGAATTTCCCGGAAGATATAATCGTGAAAATCTAAATCGGTCTTTTTTTGTCGAATATTTATTTTCAGATATTAATTCGGTTAAAAATTCCTTATCGGTTTGTATTGCCATTTTTACTACCGTTTCAATTCGAGCGGCTAAAACAAAATCTAAGGCGCCGGTATCTTCAATTTTTAAATGAGCATGTTTTATTTCAAAAAATTCAAGAATGGTACGAGCAAGTGTTTTAATTGATTTTCCGTACATTACATCAACAATGCTGTTTAGCTCTGTAGAAATATTGCCCGATTCTTTCAATTGAAGGCTGACAAAACAATCCGAACGGCTTTCGGGATTATTATCACCGGCAGTAAATATTTGATGGTTCATGTGTCTAAACATTTTTTAATTTATTAATAATCTGCAAATTGTATGCTTACTTTTATTTGCAATGCGTATTTTTTTCCTGCACATAGGAACACCTCATTTTCAACTAAATGTAATTGAAGTATTCTGTAAATCATACTTCTTTGTGTAGAAAATTGTCTTACTTGGGTGTTTCATGTGTCTAAACATTTTTTAATTTGTTAATAATCTGCAAATTGTATGCTTACTTTTATTTGCAATGCGTATTTTTTTCCTGCACATAGGAACACCTCATTTTCAACTAAATGTAATTGAAGTATTCTGTAAATCATACTTCTTTGTGTAGAAAATTGTCTTACTTGGGTGTTTCATTTTTCTCAAATTCTATAATGATTTAACAATTTCAATAAAGCTGTCAGCCTCCAATGAAGCTCCTCCAATTAAGCCTCCGTCAACATCAAGCTGTTCAAAAATTTCTTTTGCATTTGCCGGTTTAACACTGCCTCCGTATAAAATTGAAAGTTTATCAGACACCGATAAGCCGAACTTATCAGTAATAATTTTTCGGATGTATGCATGCATTTCCTGAGCTTGTTCTTTTGATGCCGTAACTCCCGTACCTATTGCCCAAACAGGCTCATAGGCTATAACAACTGATTCCATTTGAGTTTCGGTAAGATTAAAAAGAACTTCTGAAATTTGGTCGGCAACTACTTTAAAATGATTACCCGAATTTCGTTCTGCTAATTGTTCGCCGCAACAAAAAATAGGAATCATATGTTCTGCTAATACTTGATTTATTTTTTTGTTTAGTACTTCGGAGTTTTCGTTGTAATAAGCTCTTCTTTCAGAATGTCCGAGTATAACATATTGACAGCCTATGGTTTTTAGCATTTCTGCGGATACCTCTCCTGTAAAAGCACCGTTTTTTTCTGTCGCACAATTTTGTGCTGCAATATGTATGTTTTTTTGATTTGTTTCTTTTACAACTCCCGATATATGTGTAAAGGGCGGAGCAATAACAATTTCAACAGTTTCATCATTCGATAAATTTTCGGATAAATCATTTATAGCTTTTGCTAATTTAATACCTTCATTAAATGTAGTATTCATTTTCCAATTTCCTGCAACAATTTTTTTTCTCATTAGTTTAGTTTTTTAATTTCGTTTATATTTGTTTTATTATAATTTTTTTTGTTTATGATTTGTGCATTTTTCAAAATAATAATACCCGGATTTGTCCTAATCATAGTTTTCAGCATTTTATAATCTCCTGTACAAATTTCAATATTTTCGGGTAATTTATGCTTATTTTCAATAATTTCTGATTCTACGGAGGCAGTAAAACAATAAAACGGAATATTGTTTTTTTCAGCAAAATGAGCTAATTCTTTTATTGACGGTTTTATATTATTTACTCCTTCTTCAAAATGATGCAAAACTAAAATATAAATAATTCCGGGGTAATTTAATATTGTTTCCGTCAGATCTTCTTTATTCAAATTTGAGATAAAAAAATCCTGAATCGGCGGTTCATATCCTTTTGATAATAATTTTTCTTCTGTTGATTCCCAAATCCAAAGTGTATCGTCAGGAATTGTTTCTACTGTAAACGTTTTTATTTCACCGGTTTGACTATTTTTATAATTAAGCAGAATTTCATAAACATCTTTTGGAGCATTTAAAGGAACGGTTGAATTTTCTTTAATATTAACTCCGGTTTTAAACGGTCTGAAATCAATAATCGGTAAATTTGAAAAATTATAATATTGAAAATATAATACAATCAGCAAAATGATTGAGCTGAATAAATAGTTTGTTTTTAATGAAAACCGGCTTTTAATAGTTTTTCGATGACTGAAAATCAATACGATTAAAATTAATAATACAATATTCTTTCCGAATGTTTGCCAATTAGTTAATTTTACGGCATCACCGAAACAACCGCAATCGGATACAGGATTAGCAATAGCCAACCAAAATGTCAGCGGGGTAAAAATAACTAAAAACAAGAGTGCTGCCCATGAAGCCGGTTTTGGAAAACTATTTAAAATTAATAATAAGCCGGTTACAAATTCAGCAGTATTCAGCAAAAATGAAAAAAACAATCCGTAAGGCATAAATAAATCTAAGCCCATTGCTTCAAAATAATCTTCAAATTTAATTTGAGTACCGACAGGGTCAACTGCTTTAACAAAACCTGAAAAAGCAAAAACGAAGCCTGTAAATATTCGGCTGACTGTTAAAATTGTTTTCATTCTTAAATTTTTTCTACTACAAGTTTAATTAATGCAAATACGGCATAATTTATCATGTCAAAATAATTGGCATCAACATTTTCGGAAATTAATGTTATCCCTTTATTATTTTCAATTTCTTTTGTTCTGAATATTTTCATAAGAATCAAATCGGTATATGAACTTACACGCATACTTCTCCATGCTTCATCATAATCATGATTTTTTTTAAGCATTAATTCTTTAGCTTCATGAAAATATTTTATGTACAATTTTTTTGCAGATTCATGAGGTAAATTAACATCATCACTTATACCGAGCTCTATCTGAATCAGAGCTATAACGGCATAATTAATAATACCTATAAATTCAGAAACGATACCTTCGTCAATTTTTTGTTCGGGTTTAGTTTCTAAACTCCTGATTCTCTGAGCTTTTATATAAATTTGATCTGTTAAAGAAGCGGTTCTTAAAATTCTCCATGCCGTTCCGTAATCTTCCATTTTTTTTAAAAAGATTTCTTCACAAATCTGAATGACTTTGTCGTATTGTTTTGAAGTATCAGCCATTTTGTTTTTTTTCAAAAGTATAAAATTTTAATAAAACCGCTTATTTTAATCGTTGTGATTTTAATCGTCTGAAAAGTGTTGTAATAATTTTCTGTATGAAGAAAAAACATTGGCTCTTGAAACGAAACCGACATATTTACCGTTGTTCAGTACAACAATATTAAACAAACCGCTTCTTTGAATTTTTTGAGCAACGGTTTCCATTGAATCGTTCATTTCAACATAGGCAACCGGCCAAAACATTAATTCATGAGCAAATACGGTTTCATATTTATCTGTATCGAAAATAATGTCTTTTATATCGGCAACAATTATGTTTCCTAAAAACGTTTCATCATCATTTACAACAGGAAATACATTTCTTTCAGAACTCAAAAAAGCTTCTTTAATTTCACGCAAATTATTATCGGGGCGTAATGTAAAAAAATTAGTCTCAATCAACTTATTTATACTCATCATTGACAATACGTTTTTATCTTTATGGTGAGTCATTAATTCTCCTCTTTGAGCCAATTGTATTGTATAAACGGAATTTTTATGAAATATTCGAACTGTAGCAAAAGCAATTGTCGAAACAATCATTAAGGGAACAAACAAACCGTATCCGGCAGTTAAATCTCCGATTAAGAAAATTGCAGTAAGAGGTGCCTGCAATACACCGGCTATCATACCTGCCATTCCTACCATAGCAAAATTTTCACTTGATAAAGTAGCCAGTCCGAAAGTACTCATCAAAAAAGTAAAAAACAAACCGGTATTGGCTCCGGTAAATAAAGTAGGAGCAAAAATACCTCCTACACCTCCGCTGCCGAATGTAACTGATGTTGCAAATACCTTTAATAAAATTACAAACAGAAATAATAAAATTGTGATATAAGCATTATTTGAAAAATGCTTAAACAGTTGATTTTTGAATAAATAGCTATAGTCTCCGTGTAATGCAGAATTGGTTATTTCATAACCTTCACCGTAAAAAGCGGGAAAAAACCAAATTAAAATACCTAAAATGGTTCCGCCGATGATTAAACGAATATATCTACGTTTAAACTTGGCAAATAATTTTTCCGTTAAAACATATATTCTTGTAAAATAAGAAGATACTATTCCGGCAAATATTCCTAACATGACATAATAGATTAATTCATCCATTACAAA
The DNA here is from genome assembly GCA_020720665.1 of Acetofilamentum sp. GTDB lineage: Bacteria > Bacteroidota > Bacteroidia > Bacteroidales > JAADGE01 > JAADGE01. The sequence continues at coordinate 10,188 of DYOF01000060.1, forward strand.
ACTTGATTTCATTTCAAACGGATAAATAACCGCTAAACCAAATAAAAAGTATGATGTTAATGCTCCGGTTAATGAGGCAATTAAAATGGGCAAAACAGAATAAACGGTTAAATCAATCATTATTACTTCAACCGCAAAAACTACACCTGCTAAAGGAGCTTTAAAAATTGCAGCCATGGCACCTGCTGCTGCTGCACCGAGCAATAATACACGATGTTTATAACTAAGTCTGAAAATACGACCCAAATTTGACCCGTAGGCTGCACCGGTTGCAACCGTAGGTCCTTCCAATCCGACAGAACCTCCGAATCCGACTGTGAAGGCACTGGTTATTATTGAAGAAAATAAATTATGTGTTTTAATAAATCCTTGTTGCTTTGAAATTGAATACAAAACACCCGGAATTCCGTGCTGAACTTTTTGTTTAATGATATACTTTACGAATAAAACAGCTGATAAAATACCGATTACAGGAAAAACAAAATACAAATAATTTTGGGTATTTAAGAAAAAAGAACTTTTAACCAATAATTGAATGATATGAACCGCTCCTTTAATTAAAAATGCAATTATTCCCGATAACAACCCGATAAGGGCAGCCAGCAACATAACAAATTGCTTATCAGGTATATGCTTTAAACGCCATTTTAATAAATTGAAGCTTAACGAACTTAATTTCTTTGTGTTAAAGATATTAAAAACAGTTTGGCTCAATTTTTTTTTATTCATAATTACTGATATATTAAATTCAGAACTTTAAAATTTTGAAAGGTATCAAATGTACATCTCCCACTCTGATGCTTCCTTCGGAAAGTAAAATAATACCGGAAATGAAATCGTTAAATGGGTGTTTCGAGGTTGTTTCATGGCTTTTAATAGGCTTTGGCAAATAGAACTCTTCGTTTTGAAGGTTTTCCGGTAATCATACAAACCCCTTCCTCATCAGGTAAATCAAACGGAATATTACGTATCGTAGCTTTTGTTTCTTCTTGTATAAGAGCTTCGGTTTCAGGTGTTCCGTCCCAATGTGCATATACAAACCCGCTCTTATTTTCTATTATATTTTTAAATTCTTCATAAGTATCGGCTTTGTGGGTATTTTCAGCTCTGAAAGTAAAAGCTTTATTGTATATATTTTCTTGAATTTCGGGCATCAATTTCATTATAATTTGGTCAATACCTTCAATTTTATATATTTTTTTCTCCAGAGTATCACGACGAGCCAATTCAATTGTTCCGTTTTCAATATCTCTCATCCCTATTGCCAAACGAACGGGCACGCCTTTTAATTCGTATTCGGCAAATTTATGTCCGGGACGATGCGTATCGCGACTGTCAAATTTAAAGCTGATATTTAATTTTTTTAGTTTTTGAGTAATTTCATTTACATTTTCTTTAATAATTGAAAGTTCTTCTTCATTTTTAAAAATAGGAATAATTACAAGCTGAACAGGAGCTAATTTAGGCGGCAATACCAATCCGTAATCATCTGAATGTGCCATAATTAATGCACCCATTAAACGAGTTGAAACTCCCCAAGATGTAGCCCAAACAAATTCTTCTTTTCCGTCTTGATTAGTAAATTTTACGTCGAATGCTTTTGCAAAATTTTGTCCTAAGAAATGAGAAGTCCCTGCTTGCAATGCTTTACCATCCTGCATCATAGCTTCAATACTAAGAGTATCTAAAGCACCGGCAAATCGTTCGCTTTCGGATTTTGAACCTTTAATTACAGGCATTGCCATCCATTTTTCGGCAAATTCAGCATAAACTTCAAGCATTTGTTTTGTTTCGGCAATAGCTTCTTGTGCCGTTGAATGCGCAGTATGACCTTCTTGCCATAAAAATTCGGATGTTCTTAAAAACAACCGTGTTCGCATTTCCCAACGTACAACATTTGCCCATTGATTAATTAAAATAGGTAAATCACGATATGATTGTATCCATTTTTTATAGGTACTCCAAATAATAGTTTCGGAAGTAGGTCTGACAACTAACTCTTCTTCTAATTTTGCAGTTTCATCAACAACAATATCGCCGTTTTCTGTATTTTTTAGTCGATAATGCGTTACTACAGCACATTCTTTTGCAAATCCGTCAACATGGCTTGCTTCTTTTGCAAAATATGATTTTGGGATAAATAAAGGGAAATAAGCGTTCTCATGACCGGTTTCTTTAAACATAAAATCCAATTGTGCTTGAATTTTTTCCCAAATTGCATAACCGTAGGGTTTTATTACCATACTTCCTCTTACACCTGAATTTTCGGCTAAATCTGCTTTCACAACAATATCATTATACCATTGTGAATAATTTTCAGCACGTTTAGTTATACCTTTAGACATTTTTTTATTTTTTAATTTTTCGCAAAAATAGAATATTTAGAACATATAAAAAATTAACCCCGATAAAATCGAGGGTCAATTTAATTTTCAGAGCCGTTTAATGTGCACTTCCCGTAACAAGTAATTTTGTTCCGGTTTGTTTCACAATATTTTGATAGTATTCTTTTGAATAACCGGCTTGTTTTAAATGCTGATTTTCCTGACTTCGCACATATGACACAATCACAAAAAATAAATAATTCATAATCAGGCAGTATAAGTTTTGAGTTAATGATTTTTGAGCTGTAGTGCCTAATCAAAGTAATACAACTCTGATTATCTGTGTCTTATATTATAAAATGTGCGAAGTC